>JAUNCV010000006.1:14994-32343 GCA_030526445.1 Bacteroidales bacterium
ACTTGAATAGCTTTATCTTTGGCATTTTGTTCTGTGTGCTGCTTTATTTCTTCTGTCGCTACTGGACAGAGCGCCATCGCCGTGGTCCGCTCGAAGAGCTTTGGGCGCGTGCCACCTGGCTTCGCAAATAAAAATTACTGGCAAACCGGAAGTAAAGACACTTCGCTGGCTTGCTCGAGTATTCTAGTATAAAACCTCGTAAAAAACAAGAAAAAAATGAAAGCAAAAAAAGTTTCGGTGGCCTATATGTGGCTTGCCATTGTGTTTGTGACCTGCCTCATAGCATCAAATATGTTCGAGGCTAAGTTAATTGCTGTAGGCGATATCAGTGTGACTGCGGGTCTCTTGTGCTTCCCTATTTCCTATATCATTGGCGATGTCACAACCGAAGTGTATGGCTTTAAGGCAGCACGAAGAGTGATATGGGCAGGCTTTGCCATGAACTTCTTTGTTGTGGCCCTTGGTGGAATTGCATGTATGCTTCCGGCTCCCGATTTCTGGACCAATGGAGAGGCGTTTGATACTGTCTTTGGATTGGCACCACGCATCGCAGCAGCTTCGCTCACGGCATTTGTTACAGGCTCAATTGTCAATGCCTGGGTCATGGATCGTATGCACCATGTGCACGAAGATCGTTTCTTTGGTTTGCGAGCCATTGCTTCGACCATTGCGGGCGAGACTGTTGATTCGGTCATCTTTTTCCCTATCGCCTTTGGTGGCACAATGCCTGCCAACGAATTGTTTAAGATGATGGTGGTGCAGATTGTTCTCAAGACACTCTATGAGGTCATTATTCTGCCAGTCACTATTCAGGTCGTGAAGTTCTTTAAGAAATTAGAGGCACCAGCGGCTTGATTCGGGTCAAAATAACTTATTAACAAAACAAGCAGCTTAAGCTGCATAAACTAAAACTACATAATTCCCGATGTTAGGAATTGAAGATACTTTGGTAAGCGAAGACCTCTTGCGCGAGGCTTTTTGCTGTGATTTGGCGGCTTGCAAGGGCGGCTGCTGTAACTCGGAAGGTGAGAGTGGTGCTCCTCTTGATGAGGAGGAGTTGCCCATAATGAAGGCACTTGTTGACATGGTGTGGGACGATCTCACACCACGTGGTCAGGAGGTGATTCGCGAACAGGGCCCTTTCTTTAAGGATAAGGCCGGCGATTGGGTAACCTCGGTGGTCGAAGGCCGTGATTGCGTTTATTGCACCTATGGTCCTGATGGCATGTGTCTTTGTGCTATTGAAAAGGCTTTTCGTGAGGGCAAGTTCAAGACCCATCCGCTTTATCGCGATGGCAAGGAACCCTTTATGAAGCCGGTTTCGTGCCATCTGTATCCGGTGCGTCTCAAGAAACTGGGCGATTATATTGCTGTTAACTACGACAACCAGCCTGAGCTCTGTGGTTGCGCACAGCATCTGGGCCGAAAACTCAATGTCAAGGTCTATCAGTGCCTCAAGGATTCGCTCATCCGTCGCTTTGGCGAGAAGTGGTATGAGCAGCTTTGTCTTTGTGCTGACGAGATGAAAAAAGCAGGCATGATTTAAGTATATTTTAACAATAAAAGAGGGCGAAAACCGAGTTTTTCGCCCTCTTTTTGTGCAAAATTGCGCAAATTTTATAAAAAGTGAGTGCAAAAGTAGTTGCCTTTCGAAAAAACTATTTATCTTTGTCCGGAATATTTGTGTAAACTACTAACGAAATGAGCGCAGAAAATATCGCAAAGAGCATTGAACTATTGAAACAGCAGATAGAACAACTCAAGAAGCGATGTCAGGCTGCTGAGGCTCGCATTGTTGACCTCAATTCGCAGAAGTTACAGAGTCAGCTACGTGTAGCTGAGCTCGAACAAAGCAATCAGGAACTCATTTCCAAATACAAGAACTTGCAAGCGGGTGCCGTGGCCGGTCTGAATCGACAGGAAATGGCCCAGATGAAGGCAAGATACTTGACATTGATTAAGGAAATAGATGATTGCATTGAAAAATTAAATGGATAAAGTAAGAATCAATATAGAAATAGGCGGTCACAAGCACCCGTTGGAGGTGAATGTGGAAGACGAGCCTGTGTACCGAGAGGCCGGCCGTATGGTGAATGAACGCCTTAGGGTTTATGCCACTAAATATCGTGGAGCCAATTTGCCTCCCGATTTTATGATGGCTTTTGCAGCGGTCGATATCGCAGCCCGTTTCATTCGCCAGCGAAAAGACGAAAGCCTTGAAGCCGAAGAAAAGGCTTTGCTTGATATTACCGACGATTTGCAGAAGTTCCTCGATAATCGTTAAACTGCTCTGCTCCATTCATTTATTTTTCAATTATTCATGTTCCAGGACCTGATACATATCGGGCCCCGTGTTTGCATTTATTAATCAGTTAATTATAATTCCCATTCTAACTAATGACTACTACTTATATTGTATTGGCAGCTTTGGTTGGTATCATCGTAGGTGGCGCTATTGCTATTGCTGTCCAGAATCTGGTCTTCAAAAAGACCTATAAGAATAAGGTGGCCGAAGCGGAAAAGGAGGGCGATGTCATCAAGGAGAAGAAACTTCTTGAGGCTAAGGAGCGTATCAGCCGTATGCAGAGTGACCTCGACCGTCAGGCTAACCAGCGCAATCAGAAGATACAGCAGAATGAGCAGCGCATCAAGCAGCAGCAACAGGCCTTGCAGCAGAAACAGAGCGAGCTCGATCGAAAAATCTCTGACAATGACAACACCCGTGCTAATTTGCAGAAGCAGCTCGAAGTGCTTGATCAGAAGAAGCTGGAGGCTGAGGCTAATATTGCCGAGGGCCGAAAGATGCTTGAGCAGATTGCCGGACTGAGTGCAGAAGAGGCTAAAAACAAGCTTGTTGAGGGCTTGAAAGACGAGGCTCGTACAGAGGCTGCTTCCTATATCAATGAGATTATGGACGATGCTCGCCTTACTGCTAACAAGGAGGCAAAGAGCATCGTAATCAAGACCATTCAGCGTGTTGCCAGCGAAACTGCTGTTGAGAATGCTGTGACCGTCTTCCACATCGAAAGTGATGAGGTGA
This sequence comes from Bacteroidales bacterium, assembly GCA_030526445.1. Classification (GTDB taxonomy): domain Bacteria; phylum Bacteroidota; class Bacteroidia; order Bacteroidales; family UBA3663; genus Liminaster. The sequence goes on from JAUNCV010000006.1 coordinate 18,035, forward strand.
AGGGCCGCATCATCGGTCGTGAGGGTCGAAACATTCGCGCTCTCGAGGCGGCTACTGGTGTCGAAATCATTGTCGATGATACTCCTGAGGCTATTGTGCTCTCTTGCTTCGACCCAGTGCGTCGTGAGGTGGCCCGTTTGGCTCTCCATCAGCTTGTGCTCGATGGACGTATTCACCCAGCTCGTATTGAGGAGGTTGTGGCTAAGGTGCGTAAGCAACTTGAGGAGGAGATTATTGAAACCGGTAAGCGCACCTGTATTGACTTGGGTGTGCATGGTTTGCACCCAGAGCTCATTCGCATCATTGGTAAGATGAAGTATCGTTCATCTTATGGTCAGAACCTTTTGCAGCATGCTCGTGAAACCGCCAACCTTTGTGCAGTTATGGCTGCCGAACTGGGCTTGAACGTGAAGAAGGCTCGTCGTGCCGGTCTTTTGCACGATATTGGTAAGGTGCCTGATGATGAGCCAGAATTGCCACACGCTCTTCTTGGCGCCAAGATTGCCGAAGAGTATAAGGAGAAACCAGATATTTGCAATGCCATTGCAGCTCACCACGAGGAGTGCGAGATGACCTCAATCATCGCCCCAATCGTTCAGATTTGTGATGCTATCTCGGGTGCTCGCCCAGGTGCACGTCGTGAGATTGTTGAGGCCTATATCAAGCGCCTTAACGACCTCGAGAACCTGGCTCAGGCTTACCCAGGCGTTGTAAAGACTTATGCAATTCAGGCAGGCCGTGAGTTGCGTGTCATTGTTGGAGCCGATAAGGTTGACGATGCACAGGCAGAGAAGCTTTCGACCGAAATTGCTACCAAGATTCAGAAGGAGATGACCTATCCTGGTCAGGTAAAGATTACCGTAATCCGCGAAACCCGTGCTGTAAGTTATGCAAAGTGATCTCGAGAAGTGCTCTTGCAAGTTCGAGAAGGTCGAAAAAGATAGTGACGACCCTCGCTCTCTGACGCATACCTGCTGCCAGAATAAGCCACAGATGGTTTATGACTGGATGGGCGATGCTCCAGAGAATGTGGGTGAGTGCCAATATGTCGAAGTTCAGTTTAAGAATACCCGTAAGGGTTTCTACCTCAACAACCAGAATCTTGACCTGCATAAGGGAGATATGGTGGCTGTGGAAGGCACCCCGGGACATGACATCGGCGAAGTGACACTCACCGGCTACCTTGTGCACCTTCAGATGAAGAAGTATAACTTCCATTTTGATGATCCTGATGCCATCAAGAAGGTTTTCCGTCTGGCAAAGCCTTCTGATATGGAGCGTTATCGTGAAGCTAAGGCCAAAGAGCATGACACCATGATACGCAGTCGTCAGATAGCTCAGGACCTTGGTCTTGAAATGAAGATTGGCGATGTGGAGTATCAAGGCGATGGCCAGAAGGCTATCTTCTACTATATTGCCGATGGTCGTGTTGACTTCCGCCAGCTCATCAAAGATCTGGCAGCAGCCTTTAAGGTGCGCATTGAGATGAAGCAGATTGGTGCACGTCAGGAGGCAGGCCGCATTGGCGGCATTGGCCCCTGTGGCCGAGAACTCTGTTGTGCCAAGTGGCTCACCAAGTTCCAGAGTGTAGGTACCGCTGCAGCCCGTTTTCAGGATATCTCACTCAACCCTCAGAAACTGGCTGGTCAGTGTGCCAAGCTTAAGTGCTGCATGAACTTCGAGGTAGATTGTTATATGGAGGCCAATAAGGAGATTCCAGGTCGAGACATCGTGCTCCAGACCAAGGATCAGGATTACTACTTCTTCAAGGCCGACATATTGAGTCGCATGGTGACCTATTCAACCTCAAAGGATGGACCATTCAACACTGTCACTATCTCAGCTCAGCGTGCCTTTGAGATTTATGGCATGAACAAACGAGGTGAGAAGCCCGAGAAGTTGATGGCACAAGAGGGCATGGTACGTGAAGAGGCTCCTCAGTTTACCGATGGTGTAGGCGATGAGGCTCTCAACCGCTTTGACCGCCGAAAGAAGAGCAACCATGGTCGCAACCAAAAGAAAAAGAAGGGTGGCAACCGTGAGGCTAATAATGCAAACAGCAAGAAAACAAGCGAAGCGCAACAAAATAACAACAAGAAACGGAATGATAAAGGCAATGCAAAAGAGTAGCCTGTTGGCTCTCTGCATCTTACTATTGTCTGCCTGTTCAGGCACAACCGACTATTTCGTGTCGAAGGATGTCGACTATGAGGCATGGTCGGAGACCGATAGTGTATTCTTCCCGATCGAGATTGTTGAAACTCCCGATGTGCTTAACCCTGTAAAGTATGGTTATGACTATACGCTGACTCTTGCATGCCGTCATTCGTATGACTATAAGTACCAGTCTATACCTTTGACAGTGAGCTTTGAGGTGCTTGACGACAGTCTGGGCTGGCGCTCTTGCATCAATCCTATGTATATTTCGATTCCCACCACCGATGAAAAAGGCTTTTTTACTGGCGGTGGCTGGGGATCGCTCTATAATCATGAATTGCCTGTCAAGGGGCGAACCTTCAGTTTTCCTGCTCCAGGCAATTATCGCATCATTGTTCAGCCCGATGCTCAGCTTCGTGGGGTGGTTTCAATGACTGTGCAACTTCAATAACTCCATAACGTTCATTCACCATACTAACCAATTACCTATATATTAAACAGCTAATTTTTCAATACTATGGCAAAAAACAATACCGCAAAGCTCTTAGAGCGCATTGTAGAGTGGTTTAATGTACACCCCAACAATTCTTATAATTACCTGCAAATCTCGCAGGAGTTAGGCATCTTTGGCCGAGCCAATCGTGCCGATGTTTACGAAATCCTTACGATACTTGAGCAGCAGGGCTTCCTTAAGGAGGTCTCTACTGGCCGATATACTTTATCACAGCGTCAAGAGTCAGAGATGGAGGGCATCTTTGACCGTCGTCACAATGGCATCCATCAGGTAACTGTTGAGGGGCACGAATTGCCTTTCGTTGTGTTCGATGGCGATGATATGCAGGCCCTTACAGGCGACCGTGTACGTCTTCAGAAGATTCCTGGTGGCCGAAAGAAATTGCGTAGTGGCAAGACTTTAGGTGGCCCTCAGGCGCGTGTCACCGAAGTGGTTGAGCGTGTGCCTCATCGATATGTTGGCACATTGCAGAAGGGAGGCAAGTATGCATTTGTCATTCCTGATAACCATTCGCTCGACAAGGATATCTATATCCCCAATGAGATTTTGGGCAAGGCTAAAGATGGCGACAAAGTAGTGGTTGACATTGAGCGTTGGCCTGCTTTCTCAAAGAACCCTATTGGCCGCATTACAGATGTTTTGGGCCAGAAGGGTGAGAACAATGCCGAGATGCATGCTATTCTGGCCGAATATGGTTTGCCTTACAAGTATCCACAAAATGTGGTGAAGGCAGCAAACCGTATTCCTGATGGCTGTACACCAGAGGAGATTGCCCGCCGAGAAGACTTGCGCGAGGTTGTGACCTTTACCATCGATCCTGCCGATGCAAAGGACTTTGACGATGCTCTCTCGCTTCGCAAGCTTAAGAATGGCAACTGGGAGGCTGGCGTGCATATTGCCGATGTGACCCATTATGTAACTCCCGATAGTGTGATTGACAAGGAGGCCTTCAGTCGTGCGACTTCGGTTTATCTGGTCGATCGCACCATTCCAATGCTCCCCGAGCGTCTGTGCAATGAGCTTTGTTCGCTCCGTCAGGACGAAGAGAAACTCACCTATAGTGTGCTCTTTGAAATGGACGATGATGCCAATGTGCTCAAGCATCGTATTGTGAAGGCTTGCATTCGCAGCAATCGTCGTTTTACCTACGAGGAGGCTCAGAGCATCATCGAGACTGGTCAGGGCGACTATGCCGCTGAGGTGCTGCAGCTTGACCGTCTGGCCAAGCAGTTGCGTGCCCGTCGTTTTGCCGAGGGTGCCATTGCTTTTGATCGTGCCGAGGTTAAGTTTGTGCTCGATGAAAAGGGCAAACCTGTCGATGTCTATTTCAAGGTGTCAAAGGATGCCAACAAGCTTGTCGAGGAGTTTATGCTTTTGGCCAACCGCACTGTTGCCGAAGCAATAGGCAAGGTCGATGGCCCAAAGAAGGGCAAGGGTGCCAAGAAGCCAAAGACCTTTGTGTATCGTGTGCATGATGTGCCGATGCCAGAGAAACTGGAGGGTTTGGCCAATATGGCAGCTCGCTTCGGCCACAAGTTCATTGCAACAGGCAATAACCGCACCATCAGCCAGGGTATCAATAAGCTTATGGCCGAAGTGCATGACAAGCCCGAAGAGAACTTGCTCTCAACACTTGCTATCCGCACGCAGGCCAAGGCCGTTTATACTACCGAGAACATAGGCCACTATGGACTTGCCTTCGACTATTATACACACTTCACTTCGCCCATCCGTCGTTATCCAGACTGTATGGTACATCGCTTGCTCGACCGATACATCAACAATGCGGGCCGAAGCGTGCCTCGTGAGCAGTATGAAGAGTATTGCAAGCACAGTTCGGATATGGAGCAGCTGGCAGCATCGGCCGAACGTGCTTCAATCAAATACAAGCAGGCAGAATTCCTGAAAGATCGCCTCGGTATGGTGTTCGATGGTGTGGTATCGGGCGTCTCAGAGTGGGGCATCTATGTTGAAATTGAGTCGAACAAGTGCGAGGGACTCGTTCCTGTGCGCGATATGAAGGATGATCACTACATCTTCGACGAAAAGAACTATTGCCTCATTGGCCGACGCACACATAAGCGCTACACCTTGGGCGATAAACTCAAGATTCAGGTAGCAGCAGTTAATATGGAGCGTAGAACCATTGACTTTACGCTCGCCTAACACGCTAACACATTTATATATACTAACGCATACTTTATTAACGCTATGAGTAAACTCAGGGGTTTATTGCTAACCCTCGTCTTTATACTCTCTAACCATGGTCTTTGGGCACAGTCAAGTTGGTTGTTTGGCACCGATTATGACATGCCCAATAGCCTTGTGAACGATATCACCATCGGAGCCAACCACATGGTGTGGGTGGCTACCGAAGATGGTTTGTGCAAATATGATGGCTATCAGTTCACAACCTATCGCCATGAACCGGGAAATCCCAACTCAATACAGGCCAACTATGTGCGTCGCGTCTATTGCGACAAGGCTGGTCATCTTCTTGTCGGCACTCGTAGCGGTTTGCAGGTTTATCGTCCAGAAACAGATAACTTCTCACTCTTGGCCCGTTTTGAGGATGGAAGCCTCACCAAGGGCGATGTGACAGGCTTTCTGGAGCGAAAGGATGGTGAGCTCTGGATGAGTGGAAATTCAACCTGTGGTGTGCGTTTCGATGAAAATGATACCCCCATACTCTATAAAACTCCTCTTACCGATATAATTGACTATACCGAAGATATTGTAGAAGACTCTTTGGGTTATGTTTGGGTGAGCCGACGCTTGCAGGAACTCTATCGCATGAATGTGGATGGAGAGGTAGAGTGCATTCGTCACAATGGAGCCGATGTGGCAGCCAATAACCTTTTCGGTGGTGCCGATGGTAATGTCTATATAGGCATGAACTGGCTTGGCCTGCATCGTTATAACAACAAGACACAGCAGATTGAGAAGGTGAGCGATACCAACTGTCTGGTGCGCGAAATGGGCCATTTGCATGATGGCCGCATGTTTGTGGCTACCGACAATGTTGGTCTCATGATTTTTGATTATGCAACCCAGCAACTCACACCGTTCGAGTACCGAAGTGAGGTGCTTGACCCTCATACTCAAAAAGTGCATGCAGCCTGTGAAGACGAAGACAACAATATGTGGCTGGCCATCTATCAGCAAGGTGTGCTTCTTGTGCCCGAAGATGAGACCCCATTCCGCCTCATAGGTTCGCGAAGCCGAGAGTATAACATCATTGGCGACAAGTGCGTCACCTCTATGATTTTTGACCACGATCATGTGCTTTGGGTCACTACCGACAATGGCGGTCTGTATGCCATTTCGCTCGATGGAAAACAGTTGGCACATTTTGATTGCCATGGTCCGCGTGCCACTTCTCCTTTTGCTTTGCTCAGCATTTTCGAAGACTCGAAACATCGCCTCTGGTATGGCTCTTACAACCAGGGCTATGGTTGGGTTGACCGAAAGACAGGCATATTCCGCACGCTCGATGTTGCGGGTGTGCGCAAGGAGTCGGCTGAGATATATCGCTTCATCGAGGACAAGCATAACCGAATCTGGGCTGCTTCGATGGGTACAGGTGTGCTTATGTTCGATGAAGAGACATTGACCATGTCGCCTGCCGTGCATTCAGACTCTTGCCGATGGAACACTTGTCTCATTTATGACGAACCTCGTAATCAGGTTTATGTGGGCTCATATAATGGCCTGACCATCGTCAATGCCGAAGATCCGGAAAACAATCCTCGCCAGTTCCTTCCAACCGATATTGTGTTCGATATTCTGCAGCTCGATGCCAACACCCTTTGTCTCTGTACAGGCGACGGCATTGTGCTCTTTGACCTAAATACGTTTGCCCAAACCCGATACAATGAGGCCGATGGTCTCCTTTCGGGCAACTATTACTCAGCTTTGGCCGATAATATGGGTCATGTGTGGCTGGGTAGCAACGTGGGTCTCACTTGCTTTGACCTGAAGCGTCATGTATCAACCAACTATTCGGTCTTTGATGGTTTGCAAAGCAATGAGTTTGCCAAAAATGCCAAAGCAGCGTGTCACAACGGCAATCTTTGTTTTGGTGGCTCGGGTGGCATCACTTGGTTCAATCCTGCCGAGATTTCGCGCAAGCAGCAAGAGTGTGAGGCTCGCATCGTAGATGTTGTGGCTGGTGGTGACCCTGCCATGGGTGTAAACGAGTTTCAGCATGATGACAATACGCTGGTCATTTCAATGGGCCTTTTGCCTATTATGCAGAATCGTCGTGCCATCTTTGCCTATCGTCTTGATGGCGATAGCTGGACCTATCTGCCCATGGGTAGCAATACAGTTTCGCTCAGCCACCTCACATCGGGCAGTCATACTTTCATCTACAAGGCGCTTCTCAATGGTGTTGAGAGCGAAATAAAGCAGTTCTCCTTCAGCATTCTGTATCCTTGGTACTACCGCTGGTGGGCATGGCTCTTGTGGAGTGCCATTGCTTTGGCTATTGTTGCTTATGGCATTCATCGCTTGCGTAAACGCAAGGCAGAGAAGCATCGTCTGGTGCAAGAAAAGCACCTGCAGGCTATCAATGAGGCCAAAATGCAGTTCTTCACCAATATGGCTCATGAGATTCGCACCCCAATGACCCTCATTGTAGGTCCTCTCATGAAACTGATGAAGCAAGACGAAGACCCATCGCGCCAGCACTCTTACCAGCGCATTTTGCGTAATAGCAACCGCATTCTTTCGCTCATGAACCAGCTGCTCGATGTGCGCAAACTTGAGAATAGCCAGATGGACCTTCGTTGTGAGTTGCTTGACATGGGTGCATTTACCGCAGACTTCTGCCAGTCGTTCGACGATGTGGCCTCCTTGCGCCAGCTTTCGCTCACCGTCGAGAATCATTTGCCTCAGGGCATGACGGCGTGGATTGACAAGCAGCATTATGAGAAGATTCTGAGCAATCTGCTCTCGAACGCTATGAAGTTCACTCCCGAGGGCGGCAGCATCCTTGTGCAGATGGAGCGTGATGATGCCTCAGAACGCTATCCAGAGGGCTCTGTACGCGTTCTTGTGACCGATACAGGCTCAGGTGTCCCAGAAGAGGCTAAGGCCTATATTTTCGAGCGTTTCTATCAGGATAAGAATGGCCGAACCAGTCATGTGGGCACAGGCATTGGCCTCTACCTTACGCGCGAGTTGATGGAGTTGCATCAAGGTCTGATTTCGGTCGTTGACAATCCGGCAGGCAAGGGCTCACAATTCATTCTCACCTTCCCATTGGGCGATAAGCATCTGCAGCCCGAACAGAAACTTTCGGCCGAAGAGGTAGTGACTGAGTGCGATAGCCACATGGCGCCTCAGAATATTGCCAAGGCCATTCTTTCGACCCCTGCTAAGGCTGAGAAGGTGCGTCGCACTTCGCACAAGCAAAAGACCATTCTTTTGCTCGAAGATGAAGATGAGGTTCGTGACTATCTGGTACAAGACCTCTCGCAGTATCATAAGGTATATACAGCCGCTAATGGTGTTCTGGGCCTTGCCGAACTGGGTAAACACATGCCCGATATCATTATCACCGATGTCATGATGCCTGAGATGGATGGCATTGAGTTTGTGGAGCGTGTGCGCAAGGATCCTCGCTACAACCAGGTGCGTATCATCATGCTCACGGCCAAGATTCGTGACGATGAGAAGATTGAGGGCATTGAAACCGGTGCCGATGCTTATATCACCAAGCCTTATAACATTGATGTGCTCTTTGCTACCATCGATAATCTGCTCACTTCGCAAGAGCGTGTTCGTTCGGCTCATAATGTGCAGCCTGTGGGCGCAGAGCAGGTTGAGACTCCAGGTGTCGTTGATCATGATGCCGTACTTCTCGAAAAGGTGGCACGTATCATCAATCGTGAGATAGGCAATTCGCACCTCACAACCGAGGCCATTGCTCAGGAAGTGGGCATGAGCCGTGTGCATTTGTTCCGAAAGATCAAAGACCTTACAGGCAAGTCGCCAAGTGTATATCTTCGCAGCATTCGCCTCTCAAAGGCAGCCGAGATTCTTGCTAACAGCGAATCGACCATGAGCGAAGTTGCTCTTGCTGTGGGCTTCGAGAATCAGGGAGCCTTCTCTTCTGCCTTCAAGGACCAGTTCGGTATGAGTCCAAGCCAGTATAAGCAGCTCAAGCGCGAAGAGCCTGCTTACAATGGCAATCCTATTGTAAAAGAGTAAGCAAATGGGCCTGTGGTTATCTGAAAACAGGTCATAGCGTCTTTGTTTTTTATCGTTCGAAATATAGTCTCTTTTTAGGCTTAACTTAAGACGAGGCTTGGTCATAACTTAAGACCGGCTTTGATCATAAGTTAAGCCTAACTTTTGTCTTAAGATAAGTCCTAGAACAAAAAAGTGTCCGGTGCTCTTCCTCACGGAGAGCGCCGGACTCTGAATAATATATATACTAACGCTAATATCGTTTTGTGTTGGGTTGGAAAAGTCTCGGCCCGAAGACCGAGACTTCCTGAGTTTTTTATTGATTAGATTTTTGATGTCTAATTGTTAGAAACCTGGGTTCTGCTTCAGGTTAGGATTCTGATCGAGAGCAGAAGAAGGATAAGGGAAGAGGTTGTGAACACCCTCCTTGAAACCTACCTCGAAGCCAGCGTCCTTAGCCTCGTGAGTGTGAACAATGTAGAAGCGGCTATTGCTCTCAGAGCCATGCTGCCATACTACAGTGCCATCTTCACCCTTAGGTGCACGATACAACTTATCGAATACGTGAGGAACAGCAGAACCAGCCTTAGCCAAGCGAGCCTTGCCCTCTGCATCGTTCCAGCGAAGAATATCCTGGAAGCGGCAGCCCTCGAACCACATCTCGAAGAGTTTCTCGTTCTTCAACTCGTCCATAGTAGCAGAAGTACTGCGGTGAGCTGAACCTGCACGATCCTGAATCTTGTTGAGGTAGGTCAATGCCTCTGCGCTTGCACCAGTCTGAATACAGCACTCAGCATAGTTGAGGAGAACCTCAGCGTAACGCATCACGATGATATTGTTCAAACGAAGGTTACCACCATGAGAACCACCGCCATCGGTCATATCAGTGCCACGAGCGATGTGCTTGAGAGGCATCCAGAATGAGTTGCCATAAAGACCCTGGTCAAGGTTGCTGATACCAACATCCTTGCTGGTCTTGCGAGCCTCGTAGGTCATTGCATCAACAGCGGCATTGTCATATTTGAAACCAATGGCACGAGCCTCCTCGCCGAGGTAGAGAGCCTCCTCAATATTGATGATAGTAGCTTTGCGACGATATGAGTCACCATCGTTAGCCTGGAAGGCTTCGCCATACCACTCTGGGATACCAATAGAGCCCCAACCACCAATGTGGCCATTGTAGGTTTGCATTGGGCTGGCAGCCAAGTTACCTTCGCGCCAGCAGAAGCAGTTAGCCTCCATCCAGGTTGAGTGATGGTAAGCACCCAAACCAGTGCCGAAGCCCCAAGAGCCTACAGATGAGCTATATTCCATATTCATCTCGAAGATCTTCTCCTCGCAGCAGTCACCTTCTACGTGGAAGAGGTTAGCAAACTGATCACCAGGAACGAGATCGTAGTTGTTCGAGTCAATGACCTTCTTCAAAGCGGTCTTAGCGCCAGAATAGTCACCTGCAAACATGAGAGCCTTACCAGCGAGAGCGTTAGCAAAACCGGTGGTTACGCGAATGGCACCATTTTTATCGGTCTTACCGTTACGGGTGGTCAGGTTAGGAATAGCAGCTTCGCACTCTGCAGCAACCCACTTGTAGTACTCCTGCTGGGTCATCTCACTGTTCGAAGGAAGTGCATCGGCAGGAAGCAAGCCATCAACGAAAGGAGGCTGGCCCCAGTAGCATGCCAAGAGGAAGTAGTCGAATGCACGAAGAACACGTGCCTCGGCAGCTGCCTGCTTCATGAACTGTGTAGCGCCCTCTTTACCATCGAAGTAGTTGAGAACGAGGTTGCAGTAGAATACTGAAGAGTAGAGACCCTTGTAGAGACAGTCAATAGCCTCAGGGGTGTGCTTGTAGCGGAACTCATCAACTGTACCACCAAACTCGTGGTCACCATAGTTACCACCGGCATAGTTTACATCGTCACCAGCATGGTTAGCAAGAACCTTAGCAGGAGTATAGATGCCAGGACCGAAAGTGGTACGACCGAAGGTCTGGATAGTGAAGTATTCATATGCGGTGGCAAGTGCCTTCTCGCAGTCAGCGTCGGTCTTGTAGAAGTTCTCGGTCGAGATTACGCCCTGCTGCTCAATGTCAAGCTGATCTTCGCATGCAGTGAATGCAAATACGCCTGATGTGAGAGCGACCAACGAATATAATGTCTTTTTCATATTCTTGTCAGTTTTTACGAATTAGAATGTAAGATTTACACCGAAGACAACCTTCTTGGCCATTGGGAAGGTACCGTTATCGAAGCCACGTGACCAAACGTTACCGCCTGAGTTAACAACTTCAGGATCTGCACCTGGATAGTCGCTGATTACGAAGAAGTCATCGAGAGATACAGAGAAGCGGAGGTCGCTGATGAGAGCCTTCTTGGTGAGGTTCTTTGGAAGGGTGTAACCCAACTGAATCTGCTTGAACTTGAAGAATGAGCCATTGAATACGGCTGCATCAGAGCTGAAGAATGTCCAGTCGGTAGAAACGCGCTTCATATCAGGATACTTAGCATGATCGCCAGCGTTCTTCCAAGAGTTGTTCCAATAGGTGTTGATACCGTTGATCTTAGGAGTATCGGCAGAAACCATCATGTTGTAAATCTTGTTGCCAGCGGCACCGGTACCGAATACGGTGAGATCGAAGCCCTTATACTCAAGGTTGATGGTGATACCGTAGGTGAAGCTTGGGATAGCTGAACCAAGATCCTGCTTGTCGTCATCGGTAGGAGCATTGGTGATACTGCCATCGAGCTTGCGATACATTGCAGCACCTTCTGGGATGAGCTCGCCCTTCTCGTTCTTCTGGCTGCCGTCGCTTACGCCAGCATACTTGAAGCCGCGGAAGTACCAAATCTCGTGACCCTTCTCGAAGGTAGGCTGAAGCTTGTTGTTGAAGCCGCTTACGCCCTCCTTAGTGATGCGTGGATATACAGAAGATACCTCCTTTACCTCATTCTTCAATGGAGAGAAGTTGGTGTTGATGCTGTAGCGGAGATCGCCAATGTTGTCGTTCCAGCCAAGTTCAATATCCATACCCTGGTTGAGAACCTTACCAGTATTTACCCACTGTGACTGACCACCGATTTCAGGAATACCCTGAACTTCGAGGAGGAGGTCCTTAGTAGTCTTCTTATACCAGTCAAGACCGAGGGTCAAGCGATCGTTGAGGAAGCGAGCATCGATACCGAAGTCAATCTGCTCTGAGGTCTCCCACTGAAGGTCATTGTTAGGCATCTTGCCAGGAGCACCACCGGTGGTGAGCTTGCCAAGTTCGAACTGATAGTAACCACCAATACCGATGGTAGAAGCATACTGATAACCAGAGAGAGGAGCTACGTTACCGTTGCGACCCCATGAACCACGAAGCTTCAAGAATGAAATTGCGCCGCTCTCAGCAATGTTCTGGAAGAACTCTTCGTTGCTGATGGTCCAACCTGCAGAGAATGAAGGGAAGTTACCCCAACGTGCGTCGGTAGAAAGCTTCTCAGAAGAGAATGCATCGCGACGGAAGTTAGCCTGCACGCTATAGCGGTTGTCGTAAGAGTATGCCAAACGGCCAAAGTATGAGAGAGAAGTAACATCACCAGGAAGGTTACCTACGGTGAGGCTCTTCTTGCCAAGGTCGTTCAAGTAGTCAATGTAGTTGAAGTTTGAAGCACCTTCACCGTTGAGGACAGGACCCTCGGTTGAAGAAGAGGTGATGCTTGCGTTATCCCAATGGTTCTTGGTGAATGACATACCAGCCATTGCGTTAACGTTGTGCTTACCGAACTCCTTATTATAGTTGATGAAGTTTTCCCACTGGTAGTAGAGACCAGTATTGTCAGAAGCTGAGATAGAGTAGGTCTCAGAGTGTACGTTCTTAGCAAGGAGCCACCAAGGTGTCTGAGTGCTGTGAGTGTTGCTCTGGCTGATGCGGTAACCGAGACGTGAGGTGAGGGTCAACTCCTTGATTGGGTTGATGTTTGCCTCCAACGAACCACGAACGGTGATACCCTTGCTGACTGCATTGTTGGTTTCGAGCAATGCCAATGGGTTGCCACCTGCATCGTTGAACTTAGAAGTACCGAACCAAACAGGATTTGCAGGATCGAAGTTAGATGGCTTGAGCACGTAGTCAGGATTTGACAACCATACGTCCTTCATACCCATACCCATCTGGTCAACACTCTTAACATAAGCAGGAGTGAGAGGATCAGAAGAGGTCAAAGCATTGAGAGGAGAATTGTAACCCTTGTTAACAGACTTGGTCTGCCACTTCTCAATATTGGTAGAGCTCTTTACGTTCAACCACTTGAAGAACTTGTAGTCTGCATTGATCTGAGCGGTGAGACGCTTGTAGGTATCCTTGTTGCCCACTACGATACCATCGTTATCAACGATACCGAGAGAAGCGAGGAAGTGACCACGGTCGTTACCACCCTGAACGGTGAGGTTGTGCTGAAGTGACCAGCTGTTCTCAAAGAACTCGTCATACCAGTTGGTGTTCTGACCATTGTAACCACCTGCCGAGAGAGTCTCCTGGCTGAGGTTGCCAATGTAGGTCTGGTAGTCAATGTACTGGCTTGCGTTGAAGAGGTCAGCCTGCTTGCCAAGTGACTGGAGTGTAGCCTTCAAGCTATAAGATACGCTTGCAGTACCCTGAGCACCTGACTTGGTGGTGATAATTACGACACCGTTACCAGCCTCAGCACCATAGATAGCAGCTGAAGCAGCATCCTTGAGGACCTCCATAGACTTGATCAAAGAAGGATCAAGGTACTGGATGTTGTCAACCTTTACACCATCAACGATGAGGAGTGGACCAGTCTTAGCAGAGTTAGAAGAGTAACCGCGTACGCGAATCTCTGCACCTTCACCAGGAGCACCACCATTGATAATCTGTACACCTGAAGCCTTACCCTGGAGGGCAGCACCTGCATCGGTGGTTGACAGACCCTTGATGTCATCACTCTTGATTGAGGCTACAGAACCGGTGAGGTCAGACTTGCGCTGAACACCGTAACCTACAACCACTACGTCGTCGAGCATCTTGCGATCCTCCATGAGGCGGATCTTGAGAACACTCTGTCCTTCTGGCTTCACCTGCTGAGTGGTGTAGCCTACATAAGAAATCACCAAGATGGGATTGCCATCAACCTGGAGGGCGAAGTTACCATCTGCGTCGGTAATGGTACCATTGCTGGTGCCTTTCTCTACAACTGCCACGCCGATAAGTGGCTCTTCTTCGTTGTCGGAGATTACCTGACCTTTAATACTACGCTTCTGTGCAAATGCAGAAGAAACTGCAAATAGGCAAAGCGTTAATAAAAACAAAAGTCTTGTTTTCATAAGCCTGGGTAATGAAATGAGTTAGTAATAAGTGTTAGTTATTTTTATTTAGTTTTTTGAGTTTCGTGTTTCATGTCGGCAAGAAGCAATGCGCAATTCGCCGATTGACGCTGCAAAG
>JAUNCV010000147.1:0-3491 GCA_030526445.1 Bacteroidales bacterium
GATTGCTTTGAGCCATCATCGTAGGTGAAGACACAGTCGGGGATGATGCAGTCGGCACCGGTCTCTTGCTGTTTCTTGACGAGCAGCTCAATGCAATCGGGCGAGAGATAGTCGTCATGGCTCATATAGAGGGTGAACTCGCCTTTGAGCAATGGGAAGACTCTCACCCAGCTGTAGGGCACGAAGCCTTCGTTCTTCTCTTTGGCAAGGACATGCACGCGCTCATCACGCTGCTGCCATTCCTTGAGATATTCTACAGTATTGTCGGGCGAGCAGTCATCGACCACCCAGACCTCTATATCCTTATAGGTCTGAGCCAGCACACTCTGCAGGGTGTCGCCAATGCATCCTGTGGCATTGTATGTAGGGATGAAAATAGATACTTTCATGATGTATTTGAGGGCGCTTCGCTTGAAAAAGTCCAAGATATTTATATTGTCCCGAATGTTCGAATATGAGACCCTATAAGACTATGAAAATGATTCGAAAATTCGAACTATTCGGGATAAAATAAATTAAATACTCGACAGGGCGCAATATATAATCTTAGCGCCAGCGCCACTTGATGTATTCCTTGACCCAATGGAGGGAAGGGTGCTTGCGCTGAATGCGGAGATACTCGCCCTTAATCTTCTTCTGATTCGCAGGATTCATGGTGAGGCTCTCCTCCTGACGATAGCGAGCGATGGCGCGATCGAAGATCTTGATTGACTGCTCACCATACTTGAAATAGATATCGTAGAAGAGAGCGTAGTCGGCAGAATAGCGATACTGGAGATCGAACCAGCAGAACTCACGACGCACCAAGGTGGCCTGATGGCTGAAAGGAAGATGGGTGGGGATGGATGATGCCGGACATGCCTTGGTGAGTTTCTCGCCACCCGGGAAGACATCGATAGTGTTGCCTCCTATCAGCTTGATGTTTGAGGATATAGCAGTTGTGCCAAAAAGATCCTCCAATACCTTGTCATCGGCAAAGGCATCGCCCGAATTCATGAAGTTAATCCACTCGCCTGTGGCATGAGTGACGCCCTTATTCATGGCAGGATAGATGCCGCCATCGCGCTCAGAGCACCAAAAAGCAAGCCTGTCGGCATACTTGCGGATGATATCGACAGTGCCATCGGTGCTACCGCCATCGATGACGATATACTCAACGTTCTGATAGGTCTGATTGAGAACAGACAGCATGGTCTGCTCAATATGCTCTACGTCGTTCCACACGACGGTGATGACAGTAATAAGTGGTTGTGTCATGATTTCTTTTTAATGTCTTTAGCTGCTTGTTATAGGGGCATAGAGGTCGAGCACCTGGCGGTAGAGCACCTTCTCTGAGGAGCGGATATCCTTGATAGTATTGAGCAATTCGTACCAATACTGACCACCGGCATTGCCCTTTCCATCCTCCAACTAATAGATGATTATTTCGCTATTTTTAGGATTTTACATAGTTTGTCTTATTTCTTCTCTTTCAATCGCTTCTGATCATTGCCCCACAAACCTGCCCATATGGCAGATGCTGTCGTAGTCGGACTTTGTATCATAGCCAACCTGACGTGAGCCTTCGGTTTGAACTATTAGAATTTTTCTAATTGTTTAAGCAGGAAGTCTTCGAGCACTTGCTTATCTGGCAACTGCAACTGATAGGTGGAGACGAAAAGCTGGTTATCCATACCCGCCAAGGCATATTCTACCATCTGCTTTCCCTTGCGAGTGCATAGCAAAATGCCGACTGGAGGATTATCGCCCGGTTGCATCTCATGCTCACGATACCAGGAAACATAGGCATTGAGTTGCCCGAGACTCTGGTGGGAGAACTCTTCATTCTTGAGCTCAATAATCACCCCACAATGCAGATAGCGGTGGTAGAAGATGAGGTCGGGATAGTAATATTCATCGTCGATGATAATGCGCTGTTGACGAGATTCGAAACAGAAACCTTTGCCCAGTTCGAGAAGTAACTCCTGCAAGTGAATGATCAAGGCATCCTCAAGATCTTTCTCCTCAACAACCTCCTGTGCCTTCAACCCCAAGAACTCAAAGGTAAATGGTTCACGAAGCTGAAGCTGTGGGGTATTATGTCCCTGCACGGTAGGCAGAGACAATAACTTCTCGGGGTCAGCACTAATACCAGCACGCACATAGAGGTTGGTGCTGATTTGACGTCGAAGCTCGCGGACTGACCAAGTGCAACGAATGCACTCCTGCTCGTAGAAATAGCGAGCAAGCGGGTCGGAGAGGGCCATAATCTCGCGAAGATGAGTAAAAGATAAGTTTGAAATAATCTTGGTGCCAGATGTAACGAATTGGTGCATCGCTGATGCACTTTTTATATCCACCTCATTATCAAAAGATTGCAATTTGTGCATCACTGTCGCACTTTTTTCCGACATCAATTTACATAACGGTTTCGCACAAATTCCAGATGTTAGATTCTCAGACATCTGCGGATAGAGCAAATAGAATTTTCTTGCCCACTTAAACAACGTCACCGTCAGTCCCTTTCGGTTAACTCGCGCCTCCAATCGTTTGAGCAACTGTGCTCCGTATTGAGCTCGGTCGTGACCATGCTGTTCAAACTCAACAATATAATAACCGATGAGCCAGTTGCGCATGGTCTGCATGCGGTTAATGGCCTTGATGGCCGAACCCTGTGCAGCATCATGTGTCTGCTGTATGACGGAAGCAAGGTCGCCAAACGAATGCTGCGACTGGCTCCAGTCCTCGACAGGCAATTCCACGCCATCGTGGAGATACAAAGAGTTTTGATTGGACATATCGATATTGTTTTGTTTCTGATTCATTATCAATTCAGCACACTACGCTCAACACCTTCATCAGATCAATCGTTATAGAGGGCCTGTTAAGTGCCTTCGGTTTGAACTATTAAGAAAACACATCTTCACGCAATCTCTTCCAATAGAACTTTGCATCGCCAATAATCAGGATACGCTGGCGAAAACGCAGGGCATACCAGAACACATAGAGGCAGTAATGCAGGAAGGTGAGCAAGGGGAAATGCTTCTTGATGCTTAATCCGCGACTCTGGGCGAAGCGACTCATGTTGTCATTGACATAGAGGAAGAAGGGGCCAAAGTCATTGCCAAAAACGTTGAAAAGAGAGAGATGGGCATCGATATAGACCAGATCGCACCCCGCCACCTTATTGGCCGAATACTGGTATCTATTGCACGAACGCGTCTTGCGGATAATAATGGCCTCTGCCTCTGGGCGACAGAACATCACGTTGTGCGAGATACTGCCCTCAGTGGCAGCAAACGACTCGCAGTTATGCAACATGGTCAGTTGCTCAGCAAAACTATATTTCTCGGGATAGACAATCTGATAGCCCAACTGACGGAAGACCTGCTCAATGTATTTCTCACCAAAGTCTCGACCATTGAAAAGGGCGGCACGCGAGAAATAGATCTTCTTCGGGCTCGACTCGTCATACACAGCACGCTGCTTTATAGCATTCACCACCTCCATAT
>JAUNCV010000147.1:3501-5097 GCA_030526445.1 Bacteroidales bacterium
CAAGATAGGACAAAAGATCGCAGAAATTCTTACAGAACTCTTTCTTATCGCCATGCAATGTACAGCAAAGCGTATAACCTTGACTCTTCAGCTCCTTATATTCGGGGGTCTTCAGGAACCACAGTTTCTTGAGGTTATCTGTAATACAATGCCCCCATATATTGAGCATATTACCAAGATAAACAACTTTAGCATCGGAACCTGAAGCAATATTCTCCTCAATGCTCCCATCAGGGTTCAGCACACAATTTTCACGCGACTGACAAGAGAGCGGTTCTGACATGGGCGCTTCTGCCATTGGATCGGTAATCCAATAATTGCGTACAGTATCGACACAATCAATATTGACATTCATATAATGAAGAGATTATTTGAAGAATTTTATTGTTTTTTCAGCTATCTGCTCCCAATCGAAAGCGTCGCCATTGCCATACTGAGAAGCTCCTTCTGAAAGGGTGGCGAGCAAAGAGGCATCGGTAATGACTCTGTGCATGGCCTCGGCAAAAGCAACAGGATCATTAGGGTCGACCAGCAGGCCATTATAGCCATCGCGCAACGACTCTGGGAAAGCGCCCACACGGGTAGCGATGAAGGGCTTGCCATAGAGGGTGCAGGTAGGTATGATACCGGTCTGCGAAGCTGTGTGATAGGGCAAGAGGATGATAGATGACTGACGAATGAGGTTCATCATCTCATCATTGCTCAAGAAGCGATTGATGACATGCGCATTGGGCAGCGACTGGAAGAAGGGAAGTGTGGGGTCGCTGCCATTGCCTGCAATGACCAGGTTGAACTTATCCCAATCAGACTGGAGCTGCTTCATGGCTTCGGCCAGAACATCAAGCCCCTTATAGGGAAGGATATAGCCATAGAAGAGTAACAAGGGCTTTGACAAATCTTTGAAAGGCAGAGCGACCTCCTGATGCTTAACATACAAGGGCAGAGTCTCGAACTTGCCAAAAGGAATCATCGTTGTCTTGGCAGGATCGGCTCCTGGGATAGTGAGGAAACGCTGGTAGGTAGCTGCAGAATGCAGTATCACCTTCGACCCATCACTGATAGCAGCCTGAACAATGGGTTTGGGTTGAAGCGGACCGTCATGACTGCCTAACTCGTGGAAGGTGTGAATAAGATTCTCATCCTTCAATACGCGATGAGCCTCCATGATCCAAGATATCTGCCCAACGATATTGATGGCATCATAATGACGATGCTTGACCTGCAGCATATTCAGTCGCATCAACATCTTGTTAAGCCAAGGGTAGCGGTCGTGATGCACAATGCGCGAGAGGAAGATGCGCACAGGCAGGCCCTCCATATAGTCAATAATCTCAGGTGCCTCCTCTCGGCTCAACTGATGATTGCCCAAGGTGCGTTTGGCCTTAGGGTATTCAAAGCCCGATGTGCCTCGGCGGTCATGCAGCAGGTTGGCTACGAAATAATAGTCAACAACATGTCCTTGCTTAGCCAAGTATTTGGCCAAACATAACGAGGATTCGGTATGGAAGAAAGAAATGATCGCGATTCGCATAAGTACACTTTACAAGCCTATACACTTTGAAATCATTGGACACCCTGAGAACAACTTCTTCAGAA
>JAUNCV010000148.1:0-1322 GCA_030526445.1 Bacteroidales bacterium
TGAGGCAAACAATGCCAACATTACTTTTGCTCCTGATGCGCTTCCTGTAAGCAAAGGCATGGTTATTGCCAAGAGTGGTAACTCGGGCAGTTCGGGCGGACCGCATGTGCACTTTGAGTTGCGCGATTGTAACGATGATGACGATGCTTTCTTTGATCCCATGCCTCTCTTTCTTGAAAAGGTAGCCGATAACAAAGCACCTCGCATCGAGCAGGTGTATATCTACCCTTTGGGCGGCTCTGTTATGGGTGGTTTCAAACGCAGGCAATCGGGCATTGTTCGTCAGCCTAATGGCAGTTATAATCTTGCAAAACCTTTCTCGGCCTGGGGACGTATAGGCTTGGGCATCAAGGCGTATGATCACATGGATGGTCAAAGCAATATCTATGGTGTGAAACATGTGAAGCTTTTCTTGGGCGACAGTCTTATCTATAGTTTCGATGCCCATAGGTTCCAGTATTCCGAGCGAAGATTTGCCAATGCTTTGATTGACTATGATGCCTGGTATCAGCAACGTTCCATTATTATGAAGAGTTTTGTTGAACCTGGAAACCATCTGTCGATGCTCGATGCCTCATTGGGCGATGGAACTATTGTCATTGACGAAGAGCGTCTATACCCTTTTCGCTATGAACTCACTGATGCTCATGGCAACAAGACAGTATTTGCGTTTTCTGTGAAGGGTGTGCGAAACAATCAGAAGGCTCCGGAGCCAAGTTTTAAGGGTTATCGTTATGATCCAGTGCAGCTCTTTATCCTTGATACGCTTGGATGCTCAATAAAGATGCCTAAAGGCAAGTGAAGCAAGTTAAACTGACTCCTCAGGAGAGTAGCAAAAACCTGGGAGCAGTGATTCAGTTGGGACATGCCTCTTTGCCCATTCACGGCTACTATGATTTCTCAATGAAAGTGCCTACAGAGGTGCTCGACACTCTTCGCAATCCGCAGCAACTGTATCTGGTGAACCTTGATGGCGGCTATGTTGGCGGTAAGTATGAGAAAGGCTGTGTAGTGGCTTCAGTCAGAGAATTTGGCCGGTTCGCTCTACGTCGTGATGCTTCGAAACCCAATGCCACCTTTGTGCAATGTTCCTGGAATAAGGCCCAGCTCTCTGTGACCGACACAGGAAGTGGTATAAAACAGTTTAAGGTGTGGATTGACGATAAATTCGTACCTTTTGATATGGACAATCGAGGACGCTATTTCGGATATCCCAAGCATTTTGGCATTCAGCGAGGCAAGCAGCATCAGGTTCGCATCTGGCTCATTGACCGCTGTGGTAATGAAAACATCATTGAAACAACGAAATTCTTTTAACATAC
>JAUNCV010000148.1:1332-5096 GCA_030526445.1 Bacteroidales bacterium
TATATTATATACATTATATATAATATGAAACACGTTCTTTTTACTGCTTTGGCTGGCCTTTTGGCTGTGCCTGCCGTGGCTTGTACCAATTTCCTTGTTGGTAAGAAGGCTTCAGCTACCGGATCAACTATGATCAGTTATGCAGCCGATAGCCATCAGCTTTATGGTGAACTTTATTATCAACCCGCTTCAGACCATGCAGCTGGCGCTATGCGTCAGGTTGTTGATTGGGATAGTCAGAAACCTCTTGGTGCTATTCCTGAAGTAGCACATACCTATCGTCGTGTAGGCAATGTTAACGAGTGGCAGGTGACTATTGCTGAATCTACTTGGGGCGGTGATGAGAAATTGATGGACCCAGAGGGTGGCATTGACTATGGTTCGCTTATCTATATTGCTCTTGAGCGAAGCAAGACAGCTCGTGAGGCTATTGATGTTATGACCCAGTTGGTGGCCGATTATGGTTACTATAGCAGTGGAGAGACTTTCTCTATTGGAGACCCTGATGAGGTTTGGGTGATGGATATGATTGGTAAGGGCCCAGGCAATAAGGGTGCTGTATGGGTGGCTCGTCTTATTCCAGAAGACTGTATTGCTGCTCATGCCAATCAGGCTCGAATTCACACATTCCCTCAGAGCAAGAAGCTCAATAAGAAAAAGAATCGCTATGAGGTAGGCGATAGCTGTCTTTACAGTGCCGATTTGATTCCTTTCGCACGTCAGTGTGGTAAGTTCGATGGCAAGGATGCTGACTTTGATTTTGCCGGCGCTTTTGCCGATCGTGATCATGGTGCTTTCCGTGGTTGCGATGGCCGTGTCTGGGCATTCTTCAATCACTATACAAAGGGTATGGACAAGTACTTCCCATTCATCAATATGGATTGCAGTCCTAACTGTCCACAGGATAGCATCCTTCCGCTGTATGTGAAGCCAGAGAAGCAGTTGACCCATCGCGATGTGCAAAATGCAATGCGCGATCATTTTGAGGGTACTCCTCTTGATATGACTCAGGATGTGGGTGGCGGCCCATTCCATTCTCCATATCGCTGGCGTCCAATGACCTGGGAGATTGATGGTAAAACCTATATGCACGAGCGTGCCGTAGCTACTCAGCAGACTGCTTTTGTTTTTGTTGCCGAGATGCGTGGATGGTTGCCTCGTGAGGTGGGTGCAAAGACCTGGTTTGCTTGTGATGATGCAAACACTGCAGTTTTCTGCCCTGTATATAACAATATTCTCGAAACTCCACTTTGCTTCCGTGAGGGCGAGGCTGACATGCTTACCTTCTCATGGAACTCAGCTTTCTGGATGAACAACTGGGTAGCACAGCAAGTATATGCTCGTTATGAGCCTATGATGGTCGATGTGCGCGCAGTTCGCGATAGTCTTGAAGACCGCTTCGATGCTCAGCAGGCAGAGGTCGATGCAAAGGCTCTTGAACTGCTCAAGAACAGCTCGGCAGCATGTGCAGATTATCTGACTAAATATACTGCTGCAGAGTCGAATGGTGCAACTGCCCGTTACAAAGATCTTGGAATCTATCTGCTTGTTAAGTATATGGATGGTAATGTGAAGAAAGAGGTTGCTCCTGGTCAGTTTGAGCGAACTCAGTATGGCGTTCCTGCTTCTCCTGCACATCCACGCTATTCTGATGACTTCTATCGCGCCATCGTCAACCAGCGTGGAAATAGCATTCTTTATAAGAAATAATAGGAAAAATAAGGTCCTAAAAAACGAAATGGCCCGTCATCACGACGAGCCATTTCCTCATTACCTTAAATCTAATACCATGAAAAACACACTGCAAAGATAGGCATTTCGATCAAATTGTGTGCAATCGGTTGTGTCTATTTTAATTTTCATCTCGAAAATTGAGTCAAAAAAGAGGGATTTGCAAATTTAATTTTGCAAATCCCTTATTGATTGTGCCAAGAAAAGCGGTAAAATATCTTGTGTTTGTTATTGAATTGGCTGGCATTTTACGCCAAGCCAAAGACGATCCATTTCGTCAAGATGTGGCGCCAAGGTGCTATATACCCACTGATTGTAGTTGTTCAACCATTCAATTTCTTCTTCGTTCATGATGCGGGTATCCACACAACTGGTATCAATGTAGCATAGAGTCAGCGTGTCAAGGCAAAGGAAGTCGCCCTGTTCTTCTTGCTCACAAGGTGTTGAGCCCGGAGCATCGATGTCGACATCGAAATGACGTACGAGTACACAGTTTTCATGACGAACGCCATACTTTCCCTGAATATAGATAGCTGGTTCATTGCTAAACACCATACCTGGGAGAAGTTGCTGAGGGTTGTGCTCCATGCGCACGCTTTCTGGACCTTCGTGTACAGCCAGATAGTGACCAACGCCGTGGCAGGTACCATGTCTATAGGTCTTGCCATCGCGCCACAGGTCAATACGTGCCAAAGCATCGAGCTGATCGCCGCGACTTCCGGTTGGGAAAACAGCCTGAGCCAGACGGATGTGCCCCTTGAGAACAAGTGTAAAGTCTCGCTTCATGGCTGCCGATACACGTCCCACGCCAATGGTTCGGGTGATATCGGTGGTACCATCGAGATACTGACCACCCGTGTCAATGAGAAGCAAGCCATCGCCTTGAATAATACTGTTACTTGCTTCGGTTGGCATGTAGTGGGGGAGAGCTGCATGATCGCGCCAAGCCACAATAGCAGGGAAACTCTCTTCGCGATAGAGTGGCTGCTCTTTGCGGAATTCGATGAGTTTCTTTACGCAGTCGAGCTCTGATACTTCACCGCTGATGCCAATGGTTCCATCTTCGTTCATCATGAATTCCTCTTCACTGTTGAGTTCCTCCTCTAGCCAGTGATAGAAGCGGGTAAGGGCGATACCGTCTTTAAGCATTGCGTTGCGGTATCCCTCTATCTCGGTTTTGTTCTTGATGGCTTTCATGAGAGGTACAGGATTGGCGTCGGCCAAGGTATAACCCTCTAGTCCGTGCAGAGGCGCTGCTTCGTAAGGAGCAGTCTCAACATGAATAATGTTCAAATAGTTAATAACCTCATCGGTCAACTTGTCTGGGTCAATGTAAAGCACTCTCTTGTCTTCGGCTATGAGAAGGTAGCTGAGGAAGACAGGAGTACATTCTACATCTGAGCCTCGCAAGTTGAGAGTCCAGGCAATGTCGTCGAGCGCAGTGAGCAGAAGCGCTTTTTTGCACGAAGCATCGGCAATCTTTTCCACGATGCGCTGCATCTTGCTCTCAGCCTTCTCACCATCATACTGAAGAGGATATACCTCTATTTTGTTTTTGGGAAGTTCTGGGCGTTTTTTCCAGATGCCTGAAATGAGATCAGCGTCCATATCAATGAGGCTGCGCATCTCTCCAAAGATGACACGCAAATCGCCGCCTACCTTGGGGTGTGATTCTTGATTCTTTTGCTCGAGAATCCACTCTGTAGGAGGTTCGTCTATTTTCAGCTTCTTTAGTACGAACGGCGTTCCTTTAAGTTGTTCAGCACCTGAAATGAAAAAGCGGCTATCGGTCCAAAGGAATGCCAACTCCTGCGTGATGACAATGGTTGCCACCTCACCCTGGAAGCCTGACAACCATTCAACAGATTTCCAGTAGTCGGTTAGGTATTCGCTTTCGTGGGGGTCGCTGTTTACCATTACATAAATGTCGATGCCTTGCTTCTGCATGGCTTCGCGAATCTTTTTCAATCGGGCGTATGATGCAATCATTACATTGACGGTTTAATAAATTATGTGTCGCAAATATAAGTATA
>JAUNCV010000149.1 GCA_030526445.1 Bacteroidales bacterium
GACGGATATAAAAATAAATCATCACCAAAGTGTCACATTTTTTGAGAGGCGTGACACTTTGGTGACGATTTGAAATGCATCCGTCACCGAAATATTTATTATATACTACTATTTATCAAACAATTAAAACAGCCAGGTGACGGAGTGACGGATTTTCTGAAAAAATTTATTTTGTGAAATTCCTTGAAAAGGTTTGAATGGTTTTCGTCAAATCAATGGCTCAATGAGCGCAACTTGGCCCGAAGGCTGGGTGAGGATTATATGTCCATCGGTGACTTCGACCACTTCGCCCGTATAGGCATTGCGCAATTTGCCAACAAGTGTGCCAACAGGAATAGGCTCGCCAACTTGTGGTTCAAGACTGATAACAACATTATCGTGAAGGTATGTGCGAAGCACGGTCTTGGCATCGAGCTGCTGCTGACATCCTTTGCCCACAGCGGCATGACGCTGGCGGAACTGACCAAGACGCTGATAATGCGAAAGCAGTTCGGGGTTAGGCAAATCCCAGCGATAATCGGAACGGAAAGCCTGAGCTCGGTCAACATTATTGATGGCATCGGTCATGGGTCGATTCACCTCGTCGCCATAGAATATTTGAATGGCTCCGGGCGAAAGAAGGAATGTTGTGGCACAAGCCTCGGCATTATCGGCACTGGTTTCGCGGAAGTAGGCATTATTCAGATATGAGAACGGATACCAAGGTTTGCCCTGCCAAGTCTGCATTGAGTCGGCATATTGCTGCCAAACACCAATGATGTTGTCAAGATTTCCGTCCTTGGGGAACATCATATTGACCATGCTGCCAAAGCCCTGCTTTTCAAGGCTTGGAATACGGGTTATGAAAGCATCTTCATAATCGCCGGTAAACATGACCTCATCGGTCCACTTTGAGGCTGGATCTTCGGGATGGTTCTTACGCCAACGGGTCAATGCCTCATTGCATGCTCGATGCAGCTGTCCCCATCGTTCGGGCTCAACATACTGCACCACATCGCAACGGAAACCATCAAGACCGAACTCTTCGACCCAAGCCGCTATGAAGCGAATCACTTGTTCGCATGGCGATACTGGTGAAGCCTGACGCAGTGCCTTCATAGCAGGCCAAGTCCACGCATCGTTCTCATTACCTTCACGTTGCCACTTTTTCTGCAAGAACAATGGAATATCAACCGGTTCTGTTTTTTCAGACAAGTAATCGGGCAAACCATAAAGCGTAGTCTTGAAGAAATCAGAGGATTCGGCAGGTTCGCGCAGCCACTGGCGGGTAAACCATTCGGGCGAATCGTAGAGCGAAGCGAGCCATGCATTATAATCTATTTCCTTATTATGCTTGATGGCTTCGGCCTCGGTAGTGATGCCAGGAACTGTGGCATAACCTTGCTGTATGGCATCGAGGAAAGTGGGGTAACCGCAGTCATTGATGTTGGCGCCCGACATGACGCGAATGCCCTGGCTATGCAGCAGGTTGATGAGTGTTCGATACTCTTCGATGGTGCCATAGTTTTTATCCATCTGCGTATAGTCGAGCGGATAATAGCCATGATAACCGAAATGCGGAAACTCATTATGAACCCAACCGCTACCTGGCACCCAACCATGAATCTGCTCATAAGGATCGGTGAGCCAAACGGCATCGATGCCCAACTGCGTGAAGTAACCCTCTTTGGCTTTCTGGATAATGCCAGCATAGTCTCCACCATGGAAAGTGGCAGCATTCAGTCGTTCCGAACCATAGTCAACGCATCGGCCATACTGAATATCGTTGGTCGAATCGCCGTTACAAAATCGGTCGGTAATAAGAAAATAGACAGTTGCTTTGTCCCACGAAAAAGTGGGCGAGGAAGGCGAATCAACGGGTTGCTGTTTGGCTGCACAAGAGCACAACAGCAAAGAGACGAATGCCCAAGGAGTAATTTTAGTGTTCATAAGGGAATGCGTTATTAGATGTTTGAAGCATAATTGCCGCTGCAAAAGTACTGATAAATTGCAAGGAAAACAAGTGCGAAAAGATGGAATATAAATATCGGACAAGATAAATAGCTGAATATAAAGGTTGTGCTAAATATCTTGCCCGATAAATTATAACTTTGATATAATGGCATAATACTCGGCAGCCAAGTCGGCATAAGAGTAAAAAGTGGTAGAAGACGTGGGAATGAAATCGGTATGATAGGTTGTGGCCGATGACCAGCGATAGAGCAAGTCGAGATTGCCCGAACCCGCTGTTGTTGGCCAAGTGACACCATGATTGTAGGCCGTGGCACAAAGGCGCACCTGTTCTTGAGGCGCCTGGGCCGAAAGTTCGGGGAAGTCAATGTAGAGCAAACGCAAGAAGAGTGCAAGATAAACGCTCTGCCAGAAAGGCGAAGTGAGACGCGCCATGCGGGCCTTGCGCGACATCTGGTTCTGACCCGTATCGAAATAAATCTCTAACTGGCGGGAAAGGGGGCAACGCATCCATCGCTTTTCGAGGCTTTCGACAAACGAAGCCTTCATCTGAAAATGCCCTACAGAGAAATCGGCCCCAGCGCTTCCCTGCAGCATATAGGAACTGGTGGCGATGCGCTGTTCAATCTTGTCTTGCCAGTAGCTGTAGCGTATCAGTTCGGGATAAACAACGGCTTCGGCCAAAAGCGAATCAACCTGCATATCGGCCCAAACCGAGCGCCACGCATCTCGTTGCTCCTCGACATAGCGATTGGCCTCGGTGCAGTTGAGTTGCCCGAGTTTTTGAGCAAAAGCAGTACCTCCCCCAAAGAGAGATACTGCCATTATTGTTATAACTATATGTTTCAGAGCATGTATGTGCATTTGATGATCTGGCATACCTTCTCGCCATTAGGTTTTTCTATCTGACGGATATCGGCCCAAACGAGGCAGTTCTTCTGGCGGCCAATGGCAACCGGATAAATGGTATCGCCCTCGGGCAAACTGAAATAACCGCCCTCCTGAACATAGCGAACCGTGCGCAGACCATCGTCGGATGTCCAGCTCTGCGATGGCGCTTTCTCCACACCTGGCACATTCTTCTGCGATGGCTTCACATTGTCCATGCAGACCCACTTGCCGTTGTTATACTGATACACATGGCTATTATTATCGGCATCATATACACTCTTAAATATCGTCTTACCGCTCAGCACATTATCGAGAGTTGTAGCCACAAAGTTCTCGCCCCACCACCAATATTCGTGCTCCTGGAGGGTGATTTCCTTGACAACCTCTTCTTTATAGAGCGGTGGATAAGAAACAGGAATTTCGGAATAGGCTCCAGCCAGCATGCCACAGGCATCGAGAACTGCATTGAGCGGAATGCGATAGAGCATACACTCAGGAATCAAATCATCCTCGATGGCCTGACGATTGTACTTGATCAAAGCAGGCAGATTGGCCTTCATCTGTTCATAGCGCTGCTCAAGCTCGGCGCGCCATGCCTCTGCAGCACGCACGCGGTAGCTCTTAATAAGCCCCATAGCCTCTTGATAAAGAGGATTATAAACTGCAGGGTCGTCGGTAGAGAAAATCTTTTCGCGCAAGTCCATTACATGTTTGCGGTCGGCATCGGCAAAGGCATAAGCTTTGGTCGAAAACTCACGGAACGGCTTGTAAGCATTGATAATATTGAGGTTATAGGTCGATTGCTTCAAGCCAAATTCCATCATGGATTTCTGTCGCTCCTGCAACTCCTGAGCCAGTTTGAAGGCATTGCCAAATGCGGCACCGCCGTTGCCCTTTGCACTCTTCATGGCCTCCATAATCTCTTGCTGCATCTGCTTCTCGAAAGCCTTAGCTGCCTTCTGATCTTCGGCCGAAAGTTTGCTCTGATATTCGCGCACCTTGGCCTCGAAGGCTTTGTTCTTGACATCAGAGTCATTGCCTTCTGCCATGTTGGCCTTAGCGGTTGCCGTCAGTTCGGCCTGCACCTTCTTCATTTCGGCCGCACTCAAGCCGCAATATTTGCGCAGTTCGGCATCGTGCTTATCATAAACAGCATCGGCTGCCGACATTGACTGATTCATCATGCTATTGATCATGTCCATCTGAGTAGCTTCCTGGTCAGCCTTACTCATATTGTCATAGGCATCCATCTCCCTTTGAGCAGCTTCTACATCAAGGCCCTCGAGCAAATTGTTGCGCATCTTTTCGCCGATGCGCTCTTTTTCTTTCTCACTGGCTTTCTCGTCAAAGAGAATGTCGATATCTGCATCAGTGAGACGATAGGTATCCTTCAGCATCTTTCGAGTGTGCTGCTCGGCCATTTCGGCCTGCTCCTTGTTACAGGTTTCATCGTCCATGAGCATTGAGGCACGCAAAGCCACACGCTGAATGGCCATGTAGTATTGCTTTTGGGCCTCCTCGGTTGGGTTTGCAATTTCTGCAGCCGAAGGAAGAGCGGGCAACTCATTGAAGAGAGGCACGGGGAACTTTGCCGAAGAGGGCGTAACCATGGCATCATCCCAACTGCCAGCAAAAGTTGACTTTCGCTCATATTTGCTCAGAAGCGCATAGTCGTTCTTGCCGATGTTTTCTGCAGCATCGGCTTGCAACTGTTCCATCTCAGCAGCACTCTTTTCGGCCTCCTGTGCCTGCTTCATCATGCTGCCCATTTTGCTATTCTCGAACTTTTTGCCAGCTGCCTCCATCTTCTTATTGGCGGCCTGTGCAGCCTGCTGAGCCTTCTCCTTCATCTTGTTGAGGAAAGACTGACCTTCGGCCTGCTGTGGCATAGCCAAAGTAAGAGCAAGCGCTGTTATGGTGATAAAAATCTTTTTCATAATATTGATTGTTAGAATGATACTTTATTTCTTAACGAACTCAACGCGACGGTTCTTGGCGCGGCCCTCTTCGGTGCTATTGTCGGCCAATGGGCTGTGGCTGCCCTTGCCCACAGCGGTGAGGCGAGAAGCGGCGATGCCTTGCTCCACGAGAGCGGCAACAATGGCCTCGGCACGTTTCTGAGAGAGAGGATCGTTCACCTTGTCGCTACCAGTAGCGTCACAGTGGCCCTGCACCTCAAAGTTGAGGCTGGCATCGCCCTGCATCAGTTTGGCTTCGACTGCGCCGTGGCATCTCTGGGCACCGC
>JAUNCV010000150.1 GCA_030526445.1 Bacteroidales bacterium
TGAAGAACCGTCGCGACGGAAGCTTGCCTCAACATTGTAACGATCATCGAAGCCATAGCGAACACGACCCAAATATGATTCGGTACGATAGATATTGTCGTTGCCATCCAAGCTGGTCATGTTGGTGAAGTTGGTCAAGTTGCCCCAACCTGGCACGATCTCGTTGGTCTTATAAGCATAGAGGTAGTTGTACTCATAGCTGTAGTTCTCATGACCGAGGAGCACGTCAACCGAGTGCTTGTCAAACTCCTTAGCCCAGTGCAACTGCTGCATTAGCACGACCAAGTGAACCCTTACCGTCACCAATCACAGCACTGTTGTAGGTGTAGTTGCGGTTGTTGCGGAGGTTGAGGTTACCCTTCACGGTAGCGGTGAAGCCATAAGGGAGAATGAAGTCCACATAACCAGTGGTGTTGAAGGTCATACGAGTAGTCTTATCATAGTTCAACTGGTTCTCGTAGTAAACGTGACGGTCCTGGAACTGGTTACGAGTTACAATGATATCGCCATTCTCATCAGTATATGAACCTGGGTCATACTGCTTCTTACCGTTCTCATCGAGAATGTATTCACCAGTCTTCACATCGTGGAGGTGTACTGGATATACAGGAGCGATGTTACGAGCATACATGAAGGCGTTGGTGTACGAACCATCCGAGCCACCATTGGTGTTCTGGAAGTTCTGGTAGCTACCAGTAACGTTCAAACCTGTCTTGATCCACTTGCGTGGCTTCACGTTGATAGCAGCACTTGCGGTGATTCGGTCAAAACCTGAATCCTTCAAGTAACCGTTCTCCTCGAGGTAACCTGCGCTGAAACGATAGTCGGCCAAATCGTTGGCGCCATGTGCGCTGAGGTTGTAGTCCTGACGGTAGCCAGCACGAAGACCCTCCTTAAACCAGTCAAGGTCACCCTGGTAGCCGCGAAGAATCTGTGCATCCTTCACCATCTTACCATTAGCATCGAAAAGCTGATTATCTGGCTTGTTGAAGATGTTGAGGTAAACGATATCGCTGATGAGGTTTTCGCTTGCGTAAGCAGCAGCAGTAGCAGCATCCTCACCTGCAGTGCTCATGCGGCTGTTCTTGAGGTTCTGCCACTCAATCTCCATCCACTCACGTGCGTTTGCGCGCTCGTACTCTTTAATACCACGGTTGTAGGTACCCTGCTTGATGTCGAGCGAAACGTTGAGGCGGCCATTCTTACCCTTCTTGGTCTGAATGAGCACAACGCCGTTCGAAGCACGGTTACCATAAAGTGCAGCCGAAGCAGCATCCTTCAAAACCGAAATTGACTCGATGTCGGCAGGGTTCAAGTCAGAGATGTTACCGCCATAAGCCACACCATCGAGAATGTAGAGAGGAGCTGAACTACCGTTTACAGTACCGATACCACGGATGCGGATATCTGGGTCAGAACCAGGAGCACCATAAGTTGAGTTCACCTGCACACCTGCTACAGTACCCTCAAGAGCACTGGTTACACTCGAAGTTGGACGAGCCTCGATAGCCTCAGTCTTAACCGACTGGATAGCACCGGTGAGGGAGGTCTTACGCTGAGTACCGTAAGCTACAACCACAACGTCATCGAGCACCTCGCTATCCTCACCCAGTGAGATAGTCATGTGCTTGCCCGTAATGTTCACAACCTGAGTTTCCATACCAACGTATGAAATGGTCAAAGTCTTGGCATCATCTGCCACCTTAACCGAGAAGTTACCATCAATGTCGGTTACAGTACCATTGGTAGTGTTGGTTACTACAACAGAGGCACCGATGATAGGCTCTCCGTCTGCTTCGGCAACGACCTTACCAACAACGGTCTTAGTCTGTGCCAACATTCCCGCTGTGCCCAAAGCCGAGACAACGGTTAGTGTAAGGAGTTTCTTCATACCTTTTTGTGTTTGAATTATTATATAGATTGATTTATTGTTAACTTAACCTTAGCAATACTCAGTTATCTTTATGTCTTCGCTAACATTTTTTAACAGATTCGTGGGCAAAGATAGAAAAAATGTTTAAAACCCGCAAATATATCACCCAAAAACTATACTTTGTTACGAAAAACAGCCTCAATTTATGCAAAATTCCATAAATTGAGGCATAAGTTTAACAATTTATCACGTTTTTAACACACTTTTCTCAAAATTTCAGCACAACATCTTTTCCGAAGGGTGCCAGCGAAAGTCCAGCCATCTTGAAGTGCTGCTTGGCAAAGGGTATGCCTATGATTGTAATACCCAGCAAAATACCAAATACAACATGGCAAAGCCACGCCCACAAGCCGCCAAAGATGAGCCAAAGCAGGTTGAGCGGAATGCGCAAACAGCCCGGAGGACAATCAGTCTGCTTCACCTCGGCACCAAAGGGCCATAGGCAGAGTAGTCCAATCTTAAACGTCTGCAACGCCACCGGAATGCCCACAATGGTGCACGCCATCGCACAACTGCCCGTGAAATAACCAATAGCAGCCTCAAGACCGCCAAAGATCCACCAAAGAAGATTACCAATGATTCGCATAACTCTTATCTTTTTAAAGAATGTATTATTATTTAATAATGATCAAAGCCAGCAGCGATAGTGCTACAAACGCGCCCACTATGATAAGCATCAGCTTGTAGTTTGGCTGTCTGATGTTGGCACGCCCTTCGAGCAGTTTGTCAGTGAACGACGGCAACGACTTAATCACTTCTCCATTGCGCATCACTACGTCCAGATACACTATCGCCGTCTTGCCTGCATACACAATGCGTTTCCGCACATGGTCAATATCTTCCCACTTGATGCTATACTTCAGCTCACCCTTGTGGATATAAGAAAAGCACTCCTCACTGGCCGTGTAGTAACTCTTACGCTTCCAGAGCGATGCCAAAAACAGCATTACTTCGACCACAAAGGCCAGTAGAATCATGATTTCAGGACCCTTCTCGACATCGGCCAGCACCACACTCAGCAGCACCAACAGCGCAAGCATAACCCAACCCGACACAATGAAGGTCCGATTGTGGGTAGCTATCGCCAGCTCACCACGGCGCTCTCGCTCACGATCCTCTTCGCGTATCACGGTCGATGCAAATACCGTCATGGCCGAAACAATCGCCACAAGCATCAAATATGCAATCAAGTAGTTCATCATAATCTATTCATTTTTAATCTGCTGCAAAGATAGCAATTATTTTCTTTCCCACCACATTTTCCGGCAATATTGTCGCTCCAATTGCACCAATCGCCCCATTTTCTTAGCAAATATTGCCAAAATAAATTATGTTATAGTTCTGCAAAGATAGGTTCGGGACATAGACATTAGCATAAGTAACATACAAATTCGCATAAACACTTGGCACTTTCGTAAAATATTAACATTCTTTAACACTTTTCACATATTTTTTTAGCCTCACTATTGAATATGTGTGTTATTGTTTGTAAGTTTGCAGAGGTAAAAAAATCAGCACAAGCTAAACTGGATTGGTTTCGGTGCCAAGTGGCACTTCTAAATAAACTTTAGTTAATTCTCATGCAGTCACCAAATAACTCCTTGCCCGATGGCCTGCCCATGCCGCAGCGCCTCTTTTCAGTCATCACCGTCTCGCTTGGCGTCACCTTAGCCGTGATGGATGGCACGATTGTCAACGTAGCGCTCCCCTCCATGGCACAAGCACTCAGCATCACCGATGCACAAAGTATCTGGATTGTCAACTCCTATCAGCTCACCATCATCATGTTGCTTCTGGCCATGTCGGCCATTGGCGAAATCTATAGCTATCGTCGTCTCTATGTCGCAGGCCTGAGCATCTTCACCCTGGCCTCGCTCTGTTGTGGTCTCTCCACCGGCTTTCAGTCGCTCGTCCTCGGCCGTCTGCTGCAGGGTGTCGGTGCCGCCGCCATGATGTCTATCAACATGACCCTACTTCGCCTCTCCTACCCCAAGCGTCTCCTCGGCAAAGGCATCGGCTGGAACGCCACCATCGTAGCATTGGCCTCAGTTGCAGGCCCATCTTTAGCCGCACTCATCCTCTCCACGGCCCATTGGCGCTGGCTCTTCCTCATCAACATCCCCATCGGTCTCATAGGTCTCATCTTAGGCTGTCGCAACCTGCCCAAAAACGTTGTCAAACTCTCCGAACGCCGTTTTCCTCGTGTCGATGTCGTGCTCAATGCCCTCTTTTTCGGCTCCATCATTCTAGCGCTCGAAGGCATCTCTCACGGCTTCGATCTCTGGACCATCGGTGGCCTCATTCTGCTTGCCCTTCTGGTAGGTTATGCCTACCTGCACCGACAGCTTCACATGCGCTATCCGCTTCTTCCTATCGATCTTCTTCGCATCCCGCTCTTCTCCCTCTCTGTGGTCACCAGCATCGCCTCCTTCACATCGCAGATGCTCGCCATGGTTGCCGTCCCCTTCTTCTTCCAGCAGCAGTTAGGACTCACAGGTGCTGAGACTGGCATGCTCTTCACCGCTTGGCCCGTCGTCATCATGTTCGCAGCACCCTTGGCCGGCTCACTCATCGGCAAAGTGCATGCAGGCCTGTTGGGCGGCATCGGCTTAGCATTGCTCACCCTCGGCACAGGCTCCTTGGCCCTGCTCACCCCCGATGCCACACACCTCGACATCATCTGGCGTCTCATGCTCTGTGGCATGGGATTCGGTCTTTTCCAGTCGCCCAACAACAACATCCTCATGACCTCAGCCCCACCAGCTCGTAGCGGCAGCGCCAGCGGCATGTTGGCCATGGCACGTCTCACAGGCCAGACCACCGGCGCCACCCTCGTAGCCCTCTTCTTCGGCCTCCTGGGCAGTCAGGCGCCACGCGCAGCCCTCTTTACGGCCGCCCTCGTCTCACTCCTCGCCTGCCTTCTCAGCTTGTCGAGGCTGAAACTGAAGAGCGGCCCAAAGGCCTGACACCAACTCATATTCGGGCAATAAACCCTCCCAACGTCCTTTTATCCACAAACTAATGACAACAACAAGCATCTAAACCACCTATCATTGCCCAAATACATCTGCTACTAAATTAACACAAACCTACCTCAAT
>JAUNCV010000151.1 GCA_030526445.1 Bacteroidales bacterium
TGTAGGCTATAGCGAAGACAGCAAGCTTGCTTGTGAATTTGACGTTACTCCTTACCTCAAACCAGGCCAGGAAAATCTGTTCTGCATGCAGGTGATGCGCTATTGCGATGGTTCGTATCTCGAAGATCAAGACTTCTTCCGTTTCACTGGTTTCTCGCGCGACAATTATCTCTATGCTCGTCCTAAACAGCACATCACCGATGTTCGAGTTAACGCTGACCTCAAGAACGATTATAAAGACGGACAACTGGATATTGCCCTCACTGCAACAGGTGGTTCGGTCGATGCTTGCCTCTATGATTCAGAAGGCAACATGGTTGCAGAATATCGCAACCTCAAGCCCAGCATGAACATCACAACCCCAGCTATTTCATTTGATCTGCCAAATTGCAAACCCTGGACAGCTGAGACTCCTAACCTCTATCGCCTCGAGCTCACACTGAAGCAAGGTAATAAAACTCTCCAGGTGGTGCCAATGAAAGTTGGCTTCCGCAAGGTAGAAATAAAAAATGCTCAACTGCTGGTCAATGGTCAGCCTGTACTTATCAAGGGCGCTGACCGACATGAACTTGACCCAGATGGAGGTTTCGTAGTAAGCCGCGAACGTATGCTTCAAGATGTAAAGCTTTTCAAAGAGTTCAACCTCAATGCAGTACGTACATGTCATTACCCAGATGATCCTTACTGGTACGAACTATGCGACGAATATGGTCTTTACATCACCGCTGAAGCAAACGTAGAAAGCCATGGTATGGGTTATCGTGAAACTACTTTGGCCAAGAACCCAGACTACCACAAGGCACATCAAGAGCGTAACCAGCGACACGTTGAACAGTTCTATAACCATCCATCTATCATTGTATGGAGTCTTGGCAATGAGTCAGGCTATGGTAAGAACTTCGAAGATGCTTATGACCTTGTAAAGAGCATTGATCCAACTCGTCCTGTACAATATGAACAAGCTCGCACTGAAGGCAAAACGGACATCTATTGTCCGATGTATGCTGACTACAAGTGGAGCGAGGAGTATTCAAAGGATCCAAAATACGATAAACCTCTCATTCAGTGCGAATACGCACACGCTATGGGCAACTCAATGGGAGGTTTTAAGGAGTATTGGGATCTCATCCGTCGCGAACCAAAGTACCAAGGCGGTTATATCTGGGACTTTGTTGACCAAAGCATCCGCTGGACCGGAAAGAGCGGACGAACCATCTGGGGCTATGGTGGCGACTTTAACAATACCGACCAGCACGATGGCAATTTCTGCGACAACGGACTTGTAAGCCCAGACCGTGTACCTAACCCACATATGTATGAGGTAGGATACTACTATCAGAACATTTGGACTTCGCTTGCCAAAGCCGACAAGGGCATTGCTATTGAGGTTTACAACGAGAACTTCTTCCGTTGCCTTTGCAACTACAGTCTCAACTGGCGCGTGCTCCGCAATGGAGAAGCTGTAGCACAGGGTACTGTTTCCGATCTCAACGTAGCTCCTCAGCAGCGACAGACAGTGACACTCTGTAACAAGGCTCTTCCAACCGATGGTGCCGAATATCTCCTCGAAGTCAACTACACACTCAAGCAGAAAGAGGGAGTGCTTTCAGCAGGTCACATTGCAGCACGCCAGCAGCTCTCTCTGGCAACAGCTTGCCCAGAAAAGGCACTTGATGTTGCTTTAGCTCGAAACATCGACCAGACTTTGGCCAAAGCCACTGCAGCCGCTCCAACCATCGATGACACCCACCGCTGGTGGCTCAGTGTTGAGGGTCGCGACTTCACCTTGGTCTTCAACAAGAAGAATGGTTTCTTGAGCCAGTACAACGTCAAGGGAGTTCAGTACATCGAAGAAGAGAAGCAGCTCACCCCAAACTTCTGGCGTGCCCCAACCGACAATGACTTTGGTGCTGGCCTCCAGCAGAAGTTTGCAGCATGGCGTAACCCCGAGATGAATCTCAAGGAGATGAAGCATGAGACACTTGCTACCGGCGAGGCTCAGATTCTCTGTACCTACGATATGCCAGCAGTAAAGGCTACTCTCGCTCTCGAATATACTATCGGTAACACTGGCGAAGTAGCCATCAAGCAGAGCCTCACCCCAACAACCGGAGCCGAGGTTTCAGAACTCTTCCGCTTCGGTATGCAGCTGCCTATGCCTGCAGCCTTCGCTCAGCTCAGCTACTATGGACGTGGTCCTGTAGAGAGCTATGCAGACCGTCAGGATTGTGCTTTCCTTGGCATCTATAACAACAAGGTAGCCGATGAGTTCTACTCATACATCCGTCCACAGGAGAATGGCAACCACACCGATCTTCGCTGGATGGAACTCCGCAATGCTTCAGGCCGTTCGCTCCGTGTTGTAGCCTTCAATGAGAAAGGTCTTCAGCCATTCAGCGGCTCTGCACTCCCCTACTCAATCGAAAGCCTCGACGAAGGCACAGAGAAGCACAACATGCACTCGGAAGAGGTTGATCCTTGCGGTTATACCAATCTCTGCATCGATCTCAAACAGATGGGTCTAGGCTGCGTAAACAGCTGGGGTGCATGGCCACTCGAAACCTATCGCCTGCCTTATCAGGCCTATGAATTCACCTTCATGCTGTTGCCTCGTTAATTGAACTTTTCCCAATTATTGGAAAAAAGCATAAAAAAGATTTCCCGAATAGTCGAATAAATCGAACTATTCGGGAAATCTTTTTTATCAAGAATCATGTTGATTCCAATAGTTTCTTAATCTCTGCGATCGCCCAACAAGCGAAGAAGGTAAAGGAAAAGATTGAGGAAGTCAAGATAAAGTTTAAGAGCACCAAGCAAAGCTATCTTCTGAACTGTTTGGTTGTCATAAAGATAAGACTGATTGAGCATCTGCTTAAACTGCTGCACATCATACATAGTAAGACCGCAAAAGAGGACAACGCCCAAGATAGAAACAACAAAATCCATCACGCTATTGGCCACAAAAATATTGATGACCGATGCAATAATAATGCCTATGAGACCCATCATGAAGATGCGACCAAACGAAGAGAGATCGCGCTTGGTAAAATGTCCATAAAGCGCCATAGCACCAAATGCAGCTGCCGTTGATGCAAACACCTGGAATACTGAAGCTGCCGTATAGATATAAAGCACAGGAGCAATCCAAGCACCCATGATAATGCTATAGCCAGCAAAGCAGAGTGTGGCTGTGGTAAATGAAATGCGTTGAATAGCTGCATTGAGAACAAAAACCATAACAAATGAAGCAATGGCAAGAAGCCACATGACATTGCTCTGCATCATAGCTATGACAATATTCTTATCAATGCAAAAAAAAGCCGTAATAGCCGAAAGAGCAAGGCCACAAGCCATCCAACCATACATATCACGATAGGCACGCGACACTACAGCCTCACTCACAGTGGTGTTAGTGTACTGATAATCTTTTACGTATGACATAAAAAAAGTTTTATTTTATTACTATTATGATTATTTTACAAAGAATTCAAAGGCATATGAATATCCCTCTGATTTTCCTCTCTGACTTTTCTGCAAAAAGTGGGCCAAAAGTATTAGTATGCCTGTTTGTCACCTTTAAAGACATTAAAGATGGTCATAAAGAAAATACGAACATCGAGCCAAATAGACCAATGCTCTACATACCAAACATCTTTCTGAATGCGCTCTTCCATTTGCCAAAGTTCTCTAGTCTCGCCTCGAGCCCCAGTGACCTGAGCCCATCCAGTAATACCAGGACGAACCCAATGACGCACCATATATTTATCGATGAGAGCACTATACTCCTCTGTATGCTTGAGCATATGCGGACGTGGGCCCACAATACTCATATCGCCCTTTAAGACATTGATAAACTGAGGCAATTCATCGATAGAAGAACGACGCAAAAAGTTTCCCCATGGTGTTTTGCGCGGATCATTCAATGTAGCTTGGAGCGTATCTGCCTGATCATTAACTTTCATAGAACGGAACTTGATGAGCATAAACTCTTCTCCATTAAGTCCGTGACGTTTCTGCTTAAAAAATACAGGACCGGGCATAGTAATATGGGTGATGATTGCTACAACCGGATAAATAACAAGCCAAAACGGAACCATAAATGCAAGCGAGATAATCACATCGAGAACACGCTTGACAATACGATTTGAGAGCAAAGAAAGAGGTGCTTCGCGGATTGACAATACAGGCACTGAACCAAGCATCTCAAACTCCATAGTTCGTTTGAGATAGTTTCGAACATTGGGCACACTAAAGAAGTGAATGCAATTGTGTTCACAACAGTTGATAATCTGACGGATTTCGGTCGCCATGGCCGAGGGCAGAGCACAATAAAGATGCTGTACATTATTTTCGTGCAAAAAAGGAATTGCATCCCTGACAGAACCAAGATAACGGAAATGCTTAGGCGCCTGCTCCAATGGCTCATCATTAAAATAACCGAGCACACGATAGCCGAGGATAGGATTTTCCATCTCCTTATAGAGTTCAATGACGTTGTCTGAAGCACCGACCATAACTACACGGAAGACGTTTTTACCCGATCGACGCAACGTCTGAATGCACCAACGTGCCACCATACGCGTACATACCAACACAAAGTCCAGTGCAGCGAAAAAAGGAATAAGTTTAGGAAGTGTTGGGTTGTGCCCCAAAAAATGGAAGGTTGTTGCAGAGAAGAGTCGTTGACGATCAAACAAAAGGAGGAAGGCAATGAAAAAAACTGCCATCCAAACAGTTGCCAAAAAGACATTAGTCCAAATGCTGCCACGCCTAGAGGAACGATAGTAAAATGAGATAGGACGAATCCAAACAGCAGCAACATAGCACAGGCTAAGGGTCATGGCCATAAAACCATAAATGGAAGAAAGGTCATGTAATCCTGTAGAACCGGGAGTCAACTCTTTATTAAAAAAGAAGAAAAATAGAATATTGACTATCACCAACTCTATGAAGTACATAAAGAACTTCAAGAAGGCTGGCATTTGAAAATTATTACGCTGCATACACTTCGTTTTTTAGAC
>JAUNCV010000152.1 GCA_030526445.1 Bacteroidales bacterium
ATAAATGTACACTAAGCTGGCACATTGCTGTCAGAACCAATGAAGACGAAACCTTCCCAGCCAATCCAGCCTTTGCCGGCACCATACATAATCGAAAATCCGAGAATCCAGAAAAGAACTGTGCCGCAAAGGAAGTCAACAAAGTTCTTCATCAAGATATTAGCTGTGTTTTTCTGCTGGGTCAAACCAGCCTCTACAAGTGCGAAACCAGGCTGCATCCAGAACACCAAAATGGCGCCGAGCAAAACCCATAATGTATCCAAACCATTGACAAAATCCTTAGGTTCTTCCACCATCGGAGTAACAATATCAAGTAACATAATACCTTAATTTTAACATGAATACTACATCTTTTTCAACACTTACAAGAAATACTTTTCTTTTTACTTCTTGTCGCGAAGCACGGTGTCTCCATGATCGCCTGTGCGGATCGACCAAACATCAATGACGTCCGAAACGAAGATTCGGCCATCGCCAACCTCGCCGGTATGGGCGGTTTCGCGAATCACCTTGACGGTTGGCTCAACCAAAAAGTCTCGGCATACAATGCTGATCTTCATGCGCTCAATCATGTCGGTGCTATACTGCACACCACGGTAAATGCGCTCCTGACGGCTCTGTCCGATGCCATGCACTGGAACATACTCAAACCAGTCGATGTCGCTGTTCAACAGCGCCTCCTTGACCTCTTCAAACTTGGTCTTTCTAATAATAGCTTCAATCTTTTTCATAACAGAATACCTTAAATGATTATTGATTGTGCCTCTTTTTTATTATTTAGTGTCATCCTTCGGCAACCTCCAGATGACACTATTTTATATACTTTTTTACAAGTGGGGCTTCTTAGCGAATCCAAAGAAGTTCGCGATACTTAGGCATTGGCCAGATGTTGTCGTCAACAATCTCCTCGAGCTTATCGATTGGGCGACGAATGGCTGCAAACGACTCTGCTATCTCATAGTAGTGGAGTGCCTTCTCATAGCCATCCTCGAGCTTGTTGGCAATCTTGCGCTTCTCAACCATGGCGTCAACCTTGTTCTTGATGTCGGCATTGTAACCTGCAATCTTCTTGATGATGGCAAGCTCGTGAGCTGCAAGATCCTCCCACTGGGTTGGGAAGAGGCTCTTCATCATAGCCACGTTCTTCAAAAGGGTTGACTGATAGGTAGTTGCTGCTGGAATAATGTGGTTAATAGCGAGGTCGCCCAGCACGCGTGCCTCAATCTGCACGAGCTTGATGTAGGTCTCAAACTTCACCTCGTTGCGGGCGTGGAGCTCCTGCTGGCTGTAAATGCCGAGCTTGGTAAACATCTCAACTGCCTCTGGCTTCACGTTCTCGAGGAACATCTTTGGCACGCAGCGCTCAATGTCAAGACCACGCTTCTGTGCCTCCTTTGGCCATTCGTCTGAGTAGCCGTTGCCATCAAAGCAAACGGTGTCAATAATCTCTGCAATAATTGGCTTAAGTGTCTTCATCACAGCTACCTTAACGCTCTCACCAGCGGCAAGTTCCTTATCTACGGCTGCCTTGAAGTCAATGAGCTGCTCGGCTACCATGGCGTTGAGGGTGGTCATGGCCGAAGAGCAGTTGGCCTTTGAACCTACAGCGCGGAACTCGAAGCGGTTGCCGGTAAATGCGAATGGCGAGGTGCGGTTGCGGTCGGTGTTATCGACAAAGATCTCAGGAATCTCGACCAAACCGAGGTCATATGCCTGCTTGCCTGCAATCACAATGTCGGTGTCGTCGCTCACGGTGAGGAGCTTACGCAGCACGTCGGTCATG
Source organism: Bacteroidales bacterium (assembly GCA_030526445.1). GTDB lineage: Bacteria > Bacteroidota > Bacteroidia > Bacteroidales > UBA3663 > Liminaster. Next base: position 1,784 of record JAUNCV010000152.1, read on the forward strand.
GTCTTGCCAAGGAAGGCCGAAACGATTGCTGGAGGTGCCTCGTTGGCGCCCAGACGGTGTGCGTTGGTAGCCGATGCAATTGATGCCTTGAGCAATGCGCCGTGACGCTTCACTGCCATGAGGATGTTTACGAAGAAGGTCACAAACTGGAGGTTGCTCATTGGGTCCTTGCCAGGAGCCAGGAGAATCACGCCGGTGTTGGTCGAAAGGCTCCAGTTGTTGTGCTTGCCCGAACCGTTGATGCCGTCAAATGGCTTTTCGTGAAGCAATACGCGGAAACCATGCTTTCTTGCCACCTTCTTCATCACGCCCATGATGAGCATGTTCTGATCTACAGCCAAGTTGGTCTCGCCAAAGATTGGGGCGAACTCAAACTGGTTAGGTGCCACCTCATTGTGGCGGGTCTTCATTGGAATGCCCAGTCTGTGGCCCTGAATCTCAAGATCTTTCATGAATGCCTGTACACGGGTAGGAATCTGTCCGAAGTAGTGGTCATCCATCTGCTGGTTCTTGCTCGAACCGTGGCCCATCAGTGTGCGGCCGGTAGCAATAAGGTCTGGACGAGCGCTGTAAAGTGCGTCATCAACCAGGAAGTACTCCTGCTCCCAGCCCAGGTTGCTCTGCACCTTGGTAACCTTTGGGTCGAAGAGCTGGCACACTGGCACGGCTGCATCGCTCACTGCCTTGAGGGCTTTCTTCAAAGGTGCCTTGTAGTCAAGTGCCTCGCCGGTGTATGAAATAAATACGGTAGGAATGCAGAGGCAATCGTCAAGAATAAATACTGGAGAAGTTGGGTCCCATGCTGTGTAACCACGAGCTTCGAAGGTTGCGCGAATACCGCCGCTTGGGAACGAGCTTGCATCAGGCTCCTGCTGCACGAGGCTCTTGCCCTCGAACTCTTCAATCATACCACCTTTCCAATCATATTCCATAAAAGAATCATGCTTTTCGGCCGTTGTCTCGGTGAGTGGCTGGAACCAGTGGCAGCAATGTGTCACGCCGTGCTCCATAGCCCACTGCTTCATGCCAGCAGCAACACCATCGGCAATTGTGCGGTCGAGATGCTTGCCATTGTCAATGCAGTCAAGCAAAGCCTTAAGGGTTTTTGCGTCGAGATACTTCTGCATCTTCTCTCGATTGAAAACCAACTCGCCAAAATACTCTGATGGACGACCTGCAGGAGCTTCAACCTCTACTGCATGCTTCTTGAACGCTTGCTCAATGGCATCAAATCTCAATTTGCTCATAACACAACAGATTTAATAAATGTAATAATACTTTATTTATATTTAATAATGTATAATATCAATATAGAATAAAACTTTCGTATATTTCTTGCATCTTTATGCAAAATCAAAAGATATTTTTGTATATTCTTACAAACCTTTTGTAAAGCTTTTTCCTTTTTGACGTTGCAAAAGTACAGCATTTAAAACTTTTCTCCAAACTTTTGCTTTAAAAACTTCGCTTTTACTGTCATTTTTTCTAAATCACGCGCAAAACGAGGCATTTTTGCAAGCAGAATATTGCAAAATCAAACTTTTCGACACTGATCTCTTTTAAAAACTAACTATTTTCCATCATTTAAATACTTTCTATGGATATTTGCTATATCTTTGCACCAGCGAAAACAAAAAAAGCTAACAGTAATCAGATCGCTCATCGGAGAGCGAACTTAAAAAATAATTATTAAGGTAAAAAGTTATGGCAAGTGAAATCTCACAGCAAGCTTTAAGAAAGCAACCCCGCCTGGCTGGACTCTACAGCGCTGCCAACGAGCACGATGCTTGTGGTGTGGGTATGGTGGTGAACATTCACGGTGGCAAGAGCCACGATTTGGTCGATAATGCTTTGCGTGTTCTCGAAAACATGGAGCACCGCGGTGCTGAGACACGCGATAAGACCGGTGATGGCGCAGGCATCCTCCTGCAAATTCCTCACGAGTTTATTTTGTTGCAAGGCATCCCAGTGCCCGAGAAGGGCCGCTACGGCACAGGCCTTGTTTTCCTGCCTAAAGACGAAGCTCTGCAGAGCCAGCTCCTCAGCATCATCATCGAGGAGATTGAGCGCGAGGGTCTCAACCTCATGCACCTGCGCGCCGTGCCTACCAACCCTGAGGTGTTGGGTGTGGCTGCACGCGAAGTGGAACCTGCCATCAAGCAGATTTTCATCAATGGTGTGAGCGAAGATCGTGCGCCTGAGCTCGAGCGCATTCTCTATAAGATTCGCAAGAAGATTGAGAACCGCATTGCTGCCCTCCCTGCCGAGGCTGGTTCTGAAGATTTCTATATCTGTTCTCTCTCTTCAAAGAACATTATTTATAAGGGCATGCTCACCAGCGGCCAGTTGCGTCGCTACTTCCCAGACCTGAGCAACAATTACTTCACCTCGGGCCTCGCTTTGGTGCACAGCCGCTTCTCAACCAACACTTTCCCAAAGTGGAAGCTGGCTCAGCCTTTCCGCTACCTCTGCCACAACGGCGAAATCAACACCGTGCGCGGCAACCGTGGCTGGATGCAGGCGCGCGAAAGCGTTCTCTCCTCTCCTGCGCTGGGCGATATCAAGGAGATTCGTCCTATCCTGCAGGCCGAGATGAGCGACTCTGCTTCGCTCGATAACGTGTTCGAGTTCCTCGTCATGAGCGGCATGAGCCTCCCACAGGCCATGGCCATTCTGGTGCCCGAATCGTTCAACGACAAGAACCCAATTTCTGAAGATCTCAAGGCCTTCTACGAGTACTATTCTATCCTCATGGAGCCATGGGACGGCCCTGCTGCGCTCATGTTCTCCGATGGCCGTTTTGCCGGCGGTATGCTCGATCGTAACGGTCTCCGTCCTTCGCGCTACACCATTACCAAGAGTGGCATGATGGTGGTTGCCAGCGAGGTGGGTGTTATGGACTTCGACCCTTCTGAGGTCGTTAGCAAGGGCCGCCTCCAGCCGGGCAAGATTCTTCTTATCGATACCCAGGAGGGCAAGATCTATTATGATGGCGAAATCAAGGCTAAGCTCGCTGCCGAGCATCCTTATCGCGAGTGGCTCTCTACCAACCGCATCCAGCTCGAAAACCTCAAGAGCGGACGCAAGGTCAGCAACAGCGTTGACAACTATGAGCGCAAGCTTCGCTGCTTCGGTTTCGGTCAGGAGGATATTGACAAGACCGTGATTCCTATGTGTACTCAGGGTCAGGAGCCTGTAGCTGCTATGGGCAACGACACTCCTCTG
>JAUNCV010000153.1:0-2272 GCA_030526445.1 Bacteroidales bacterium
CGACAAGCTCAGGATGACACACGTTTGTCACGCCTTTGGAGGGTTAATCCTCCGGAAGCATTATGTCTCCCTCATCACCACCTCCGCCGGTGCTACTGCCTCCTGGAGGGTTGGTGTTGCCCGAACCGCCGCCATCACCACTTGGTGGATTTGGATTCTCGTTATCGGGATCCTCAACCTCACCTGGGTCTGACGAGGTTACGCGCTTGATGACATTGCCATCGCGATCGTAACAGGTGATGTTGATGCTGGTGCGGGTGAGCTCATCCTTGATCTCAGTGTTCGGAACGAAGATGACGCGACGCGAGGTGATGAGGTTCGAGCCTACCTTGTTGACATCGGCTACCGAGGTGGCGCGAAGTCCGAAGCGCATGGAACCGAGACCTGGGATGGCTACTGCATGTCCCTCAGTGGCCCATGCCTTGATAACCTCACCGATGGCATCCCATGCTGCATTGATCGAACCACGAGCGATGCCCGAGCGGAGAGCAGCCTCCTGAATTACCTTGCTCTGTGAGAGCTTGCTGTAGAGGTCGGCCTGCATGACGAAGGCCCACTTCTCCTTTGATTTGTCGAACGAAACATTTCTTTCTACTGCCTTGACTTTGATTGCCATAGTTGAAAAGGTTTTAAAGTTAGTAAATCTGTTAGCGTCAATATATTATGTGTGCACCATTATTTTTTGACGCTGCAAAGATACGCACTTTTTTGGCCTTATCCAATAGTTGTCCCGGATGTTGAAACGAGTTGTCCCGGATGTTGTGAAATGGCAGTTTTCAGTGTCCGATAACGTCAGTATTTGTAGGGTATGCTGGCATCGAAACAGGCGGCCAATGACTCGCATTTGTCGCGCTGAGCCTTGAGCTCTGCACCCCAATTCTTGTAGCGAAGTGGCAGCAGCTTCATGGTGTAGCCCATCGAGTTAGCGAGTTGCGGAATGGTACGCTCGTTCTCTAATTTCACAATGCCCCATGCCACCATGGTGCGGGCGAAGTTGGTGACTGCGGTTCGGTCGATGAGCAGTCCATGATCATCGCACACTGCCATGAGGCAGGCGAAGTGCCAAGGCTCCTTGCACAGTTCGCCAGCCTTCTGAATGGTCTTGATGACGAAGTTGTTTGTAGCGCTGCGGATGGTCTTCTCGGGTGCAGCAAGTATATCTGGCAGCAAGTCATCAGGAATGGGCACAAGCAAACGCTCGTCTTGTGCCTTCGGGCCATCATCAATCACTTTAGTGTTGCCCGATGATTCTACTACCTGTGTGGGGTGATTCTCAACCTGTCCTCCGGGCATGTTGAAGACAGAGCCACTGATGGGCCCATAAAAGATTTGACAGTTAGTGTTGCTGCTTGTGTGCTCAAGCCTTTCACACACTTGATTAAGTTCGTTAACAACTTTTGACAAAAGAGCAGTAAGATTGTCTGACGATGCAGACACCTCAGAGGACGCGGTAATCGTTGGTTCCATGGGGTTACAATTGTTTTAGGTTATTTGATATATTTAGTTTTGGTATTCAATATTCAGCAATCATTAAGATGTGACATGTCTCCTACCGGGGGCAAATGTAACGTGTTTCTACAATATATGCAAGAACTTTGGCAAAAATTTTATGAAAAAAGTGAAAAACAATGCATTTTGTCACCGGAAAGGGTAAAAAACTAGTGTAAACTGCAAAAAACACGCGAACCTTAAAACCTTAACATCTTAACCCATTAACATTTCACTTTTCACCGGTGGCGGTCGAGTGGGCCGAACAGCCACACTGACACAGGGGTCGTGCGCGCGCGTACATTATTGAATAATAATTTTTATTATATACATTTTTTTGCTTATAACAGAAGAGGGTCTTTTTTCTTATCTGATTTTTAGGATGATTATTAGTAGGATTTCGAGGCCGAAGGCCGATCCCCTCCTTAAGGCACAATAAAGCGACGCACTGGAGCGCATTTTCAGTTAAATTTAGTAGAGATTTTTAAAATCTTAAAAACCATCCTTGCTAAAAATTCGCAAAGTCAAGCTTTGCTCTTAGGAGCCCTTCTAAGATGGATCGCCTCTTCGAGGCTCGAAATCCTAAATATAATCTAAAATCAAAAATCTTATTTAATTAAGTAGTTAAGGCGTTAAGGTTTTAAGGTTGTTAAGGCGCGTAGGCGCACGCGTAGGTGCGCGAAGCCTGTTTCTCGGCGTCTTTTTTTTGCAACCTCGCGAGGTTTCAAAATCTGGGTCGAAATGGGGTTTTTTAACCTTAATTCCTTAACACCTTTCATCGGCG
>JAUNCV010000153.1:2282-5008 GCA_030526445.1 Bacteroidales bacterium
TGTTCACGCACTTTCACTGGCTTTCACGCGCGTTCATAACTTGTTTTGTTACAAGCATTTATGCAATAAAATTATTTTGAACATCGAAATTCTTGCCTTACCTTTGCAGCGCAAATCGAAACAAAAAGGCGCCTTCCGCTTCGAAATGCGAACAGTATTAACTCAAAATAAGTACACGTATGAAAAAAATTATGAAAGTCGTTGATCAAACTTCCGTTCAGAGCATCACGAAACAGGATGGTACCACCCTTGCAAAGTGCACTCTGGTGCTTCAGGAGCTCGGTGGCAAGTACGAAAACAGCTATGCTGCTACCCTTATTGGCAATCTCGCCGGCTGCCGCTTCTACCCAGGAGACACCGTTGTAGCAAGCCTCCGCTTCCAGACCCGCGAGTATCAGTCACAGTACTATACCGACATCACCGTACAAGACATCATTAAGTTTAACACCCAAACCACTTTCTAACAGTTATGAAAAAGAATACCAACCTCTGCGTTGACCTCAAGACTGTCATGCAGCAAGACGCCCTCCTCGTTCAGGGCCAGTGTTACAACGGCATCCTCACCCGCGACGATGATCTTCACTATCGCTTCGAAGAGGTAGTACGCAAGGGCAGCCACCCTCGCAACCCAAAGCTCTTCGATGGCCAGTTTATCTCGATGGTAAGAATGCAGAACGGGCGCTACCAGTGTCACCTCAAGACCTTCGACCCTGCAATGGTCGATGCCCATGAACTCGGAACTCAGATCTATCTCGAACTCATCAAAGCACTCTCAATCATTGGTTAATATGAGCACCGAACCCGCACAGGAAACCCTCTTCGACCCTGAGGAGGATTTCCAACCCAAACCCAAGGCAGTCGTAGCGCTTCCGCACTACAAGGATCTGCCACCCGTATTCCGACAACTTGTCGGCAATGCTCCGCCCAAATTCAAAACGGCCACCTTCATTGCCGCAGTTGCTCCCCTTGGCTGTCTCGCCACACGCCTCCGCTTCTACTACCCCTTCGACCAAGGCCCTATGGCGCCTCTCTTCCAGACCATCATCTGCTCTGACCAATCGGGTGGTAAATCGTTCGCCCGAAATGTAGAAAACGTCATTATGGCGAAGCAAAAGGCACGCGACAACGAACAGCGACGACAAGAGCAAGCCTATCGCGAACTCAAGCAGACGGCAGCGAAAAACGAGAAGCTTCCCGACCCACCCAAGACGGCCATCATCTGCTGTCCGGTAAGCATCTCCATCGCACAGCTCATCAAGCGAGCCGACAGTCCCGTTCGCCTCTACGGCACCCCACTCACCCTCTGGACATTCACCGAAGAGCTCGCCACGGCTACCGAAACCAACAAGCGCGCCTTCTCAAACATCAAATCTATTATGCGAACAGCCTACGACCTCGGGTCGGAATATGGCGTCGATTATCTCGGCGAAAACACCTATTCGGCCACTGTCGATATCCTCTACAACACTATGTTCTGCACCACCCCTTCGGCCCTCGACGACTATATGGACAAGAAAGCCATTGAAGGTGGTAACTGCACCCGAACCATCATTTACGACCTCGGTTCACAGCTTGGTGACGAAGCCCCTGTCTTCCGCCGAATCACCGAAGAGCAGCAACGCGACATTGACCACACCATCGACCAGATTATGGCAGGCACCTATGCGCCCGATGGCACCGTAAATCCTGAGTTTTACGTTGATATGCAGTGGCTTTGGAAAGATGTACGCACATGGTGCAGCCAAAAGAATCTCGAAGCCGTCAAAACCGGATCGCTCGCCCTTGGCACCTTCTTCAAGCGCTCGTCGGTATCGGCCTTCCGCATCGCCACCCTCTGCCAGTATCTCTATACGCTCGAAGCAGCCGATGGCGAGCTCACCCCCCGACACAAGCGTCTCATCAAGCAGATTTATCACGCCATGGCCGAACAGATTCTTTCGGGTATGATCGATAAGTGGGGCAAACGCTTCGAAGACCTCCAGTACAAGCGCTTCGAGCTCTATGACCACCAACCTCGCGACCTCTTCAGCAACCTCCCCAAGGCCTTCGACCGAGAGCTTCTTCGCGAAACCATCAAGCGTCTTGAGCTCACTACGCCCGATTGGGTTTTCCTCTCCAAGTGGAATGCCAAGGGGCTCATCAAGCGCCTCAGTAAGAACCAATTCCAGAAACTTTAGTTATGATCGACAAACTCAAAATTCAGCAGCTTCGCTCACTCCCCATCGTGGGAGTGGCCAAGCGCCTGAACCTCACCGTGAGCCACAAGCGCTGCCTCTGCCCCTTTCATGATGACCAGCGCCCATCGCTCTACCTCAACAAGAACCTCTACCACTGTTTCGTGTGCGAAGCCCATGGTGACCCCATCAGTCTGGTGCAAAAAGTCCGCCACCTCACCTTCACCGATGCCTGCCATTGGCTCGATGGCTCAGGCACTCTGACAGCTGAAAACACTCAATTGTCAACTGTCAACTCTCAACTGTCAACTGAGAGAAGAACAGAGTTCAATGCCTCTCGTTATTCTCGTTTCTTCGAACATCCCTTTCTCAGTGTTCCCGCTCAAGACTTCCTCTTCCGCGAGCGCCATCTCTCTCCTCAGGTCATTCAGTACTGCCGCCTCAACTCCTACCGTGACTCCCACGGCACCCACTGGCTCCAGATTCCCTACTATGACCTCCACGGTCACCTCATCGGTGTTCAGTCCCGCTATCTCGACTACAAAAAAGATT
>JAUNCV010000154.1 GCA_030526445.1 Bacteroidales bacterium
TATAGGTCTCCTTGTGCACATTGGCGAGCCATGGGCCGGTGTAGCCCTCCTCTTCCTGCGGTGCTTTATAAACACCATTGAGGCCGCCGAAGAGATAACCACGTGTGCCGTCGAGCGTAATGGTGTGGTATTTCTTGTCTGTTGTATTGTAGGCATCAAGATGACCGGTGAAGACAAAATCGTCAGGCACATTGGCCAAATCGTCATCGGTCAGCGTGATGTCTTGGTTGAGAATAAAGTAGTCGCCATGATGCTCGCCGCCTTCGTAGGCTTCGAGGAAGAATTTCTTCCAGGTCTCTGCTGTGAGATATTGGCCCTGGGTGCTGTCTTCTTCTGCAACATTCTCGTCATAGTAACCGCCATCGGTCACAGTGTCGCCCACGGTTTTGCCCAAGGTGAAGGCGCGCTGCCACGTGCTGCCGGTCTTTGAGAGGGTGTTGCCGTTGAGGTTATCTACACCATAATAGTCGTCATAAGTTTTGTTCTCCTGCCACAGCTCAGAGCCCGATTGGTTGTAATCCACACCCTCGCGTGTGATGTGCAGATAGACGATGGTCTGATAGTTGGCATCGAGGTCGAAGACAAATTCTTTCTCGTAGGTGAGTCCGTTTTCGAGGGTCACGAGGAAGTCGATCTTGTTCTTGTAGTCGGCCAGCTGCTGGCACTTGGTTTCGTTGCCATATGCCTCTTCGTCATACATCACATTGTTGGCCGAAGTATAGGTGGGGCGCACAATGAGGTCGAAGATAGGCACCTGCGTGAAGGTCTTCTTCTCATATTTGGTTGTGGTGGGGTGATTTTTCACCTCAGCCTCCACCTTTTCGAAATCGGACATAGTGGGATAAACCTTGCGCTTGCCATTGTCATAAACCACAAGTTCGGCATGTTCGCGATGGAAGTGAGGCACCACTTTGCGCACCTTGGTGGCCCAGGTGGGGGTGAGTTTGTCGATGCCGTTGGCTGTATCTTGTGTCTTCTTCACACCGCCCAGCACATCCACATTACAAAAATAGAGCGCAGGCGTTTCGCCATTCACTTTATAACCCTTGATCTTGGTTTTGAGTTCCGGATCGATGACAATGTAGGCCAACACTCGCGCCAAGCGGTGGCTGAACGGCAACAGAATGCGCTGCACGGTAGCTGGAATCTTGGTGTTGGCAGGCATGCTGAGGTAGCGGGTGAGGAGCGTGTAGTTGCCCTCCTGATTGGTTACCTCTGAATCATTGCTCTGGTTGGTGGTGAGCTTGCCATCGGGAGTTGTGACATCAGACAACTGGTTTTCATATTTCAACTGCTCGGGCACAAACAGACCTTGGAAATAGTGGTAGCCATTGCCCATCCAAGTGGCGGCTGCAATGTCGTCCTTGTTTGGGTCGGGCTTATAAGTAAAGGTATATTTGGCCAGACCGTTTTCCTTGTCCCAATCGTCTGTACCTTCGGCACCCGATAGTTTTAGTTTGGCCACACGCTCATTGCTCTTGCTCGAAGCAGAGGGCTTTTCGCCCAAACCGTAGGTGATGTCGAGTCCCTGTTTGAGTGGAGTCACCAGCCAAGCCAGTTGCTCAGCCGGTTTACGGATCTGCACAGTGTCGCTGTTCTCTGTGTTTGCATCGCCTTCGGCACGCGATTGTGACACAGGCTTCACATCGGTCGAAACGCGCAGACCACAGGTTTCAACACCCACGAGAATCTGATTTCTCAGCTCCTCGGTGGTGTTGTTGTTCAATGCCTCCTCATCGGCACATGCACAAAGCAGTGCCGCTGGGAGCCAAAGGAGTATATGTTTTGAATGTTGTTTCATTGTTATGAATACAAATGCTTAGAAATCATTGTCGTAGGTTGCCTCAACTGCATTGCGTTTGCCAATGGCTTTCTCTTTGGTATCAAAATAGGTCTTGGTACCGGCTGAGGCTTGTGGCCACCAGTTACCTTCATTGCCTTCTGCCATGGCATTAGAAGAACTTGTGTTGTCTGAGAATTTGGCCAAACCAATGATAGAGCCCTTGGTGCTTTGGTCAGCGTCAGAGATCTTCTCGTTGTCAGGATACCAGCTGGTGCAGTCCTTGACGGTCACCTCAGGCTTCACTTTAAGTTTGTCAGCAGCGCCACCAATGATACCTCCGTAATAGAAGTTATTATATTTGATAGCTATGTCTGAACCGTCGGCATTGGCTACCCATTCCTTGCCATTGCCCAAGAATTCGCACTCGAGAACACTGGCCTGACAAACACAGGCAACAATGCCGCCTGCATAGCGCTTGGAATCGGAATCGACACCCGTAGGCAACCACATCTTAACGGGTACTTTGACACGACACTTCTCGATGGTGGAGCCGCCATAGGCCCAAACCACCAAGCCGGCGGCTGTGGCCGCCTGCACACTAGTCTTGTCGGCAGCCTTCACTTTCAGGTGGGTGAGTTTTGCCTTTTCGCCATAAACTGCATAGGCCAAAGGTGCCATGGCATCGGTAGCTGTATAGGAAGTGCCTACAATCGATGGTTTGGCTACCAGAGGCTTTGCAACATAGAGCGTAAGGTTCTTCACTTCGCCCATCACATGGTTAAAGAGCATAGCACCCTTAAGGGTGATGGTCTTGTCATTTCCCTCCAAACTGAATGAGACGTTGTCTTCGCTGGCCGTTGGGCTATATTGATCGCCCGAAGGAAGGGTTCCGTGGGTCCAGTTGTCATCAACTGCAAAGTCTTTGGCAATACGAATGTTGCTTCCTGCCTTGTTGAAACTTGAAGTTTTCATGACATAATCAAGCTCCTTCTGGCAATCGATAATAGCATGATATCTCGTGCCGCTATATACATTCACATTGTCGGTTCCGCCTTCGGTAGTAGGGTTGGTAGCCTCTGTTGGCCAGCCGTTGCCTTGTGCCGACACGCCACTTTGCTCCGTTTCGAACACAATGTTCTTAAAGAATTCTGGCTCCTGGCTCACAGTGATGCCATACTCGAAGGTGTTATTATAAAGACGACCCGTAGCGAGACCGGCAATGCCTCCGCCTCTGATTTCGGTAGTGTTATCGTCGGCTTTGTTGACCGAAGCATTGACCAGACAGCCCTCGATGATAGCCATGGTGGTGGTACTTGGTGAGAGCGAAACGGCCGCAATGCCGCCAATGTAGTTCTCCTTGGTCTCTTTGCCCACAGAAATGCTGTTGCCCTGGGTTGCCAAGACAGGGAGCGACGACTGGCACTGGTAGATGGTGCCTTGGTTGAGCTTCACGAGACCCGCAACGCCCGCCTTGGCGGTTGAGTCGTTCGATGCACGCGCCTCAACATGCACGCGTTCAATGGTGCCTGCATTCATGTCGGCAATGGCGCAATCAACCAACGAATCGACCACAATTGGTGCCATTCACCAGGTTGGCCGAAGATGACATCTCCTTAAACAGCTGGTGACGTGTATAGAGTTCGCAGCCCGCAAGGTTGAGGGTGGCGTTGAGGTCATATTTGGCCTCCCATTGGGTGGTGTCGGTGTCCAGATTGAGTTTGGTAGGCTGAATAATGCCTACGCCGCCCGCTTTGTTCACCTTCTCGTTTTCGAGGAAGGCGATGAGATCCTTTCGGTTCTTGATTACCACCGGGTCGCCGTTCTGTCCATAGTCATCGCACACAATGTTGGTTGCCACTTCGGTCCAGTCTTCAATCCACGAGGTGATGAGAATCTTGCGGCTGGCAAGCGACAAAGTAGCCTCAATGGTGAGGTGCTTTCCGGGGGTGAGGTTGTAGGCTTTGTCGGCCTCTGCTTTTTCCTCGATGGTGCCGTTTACATAGCGTGTATCGTTCGAAGCATAGAAAGAGAAGTTCATGCCCGAAACATTGATGCGCGCCAGCTGCTTCTTGTCCTTGTTGTCGCCACCATAATTAAATGGATTCACGATGGCATTGAAGCTGGTGGTGCTGGCGTCGGTTTGTGCCGGACCGTTGACATCGGCATCATATTTGACATAGGCTTCGCGCGCCCAAGAGTTGATTTTGAGCGTATTGCTGCCATCATAGCTATGAATGTCCATCTTGATGTTCTGCTGTGCACGCGTAAAATCTAATGCTTCGCGCGTAACACCTTCGCCCGCTTTCAGGACGATGGTAATCCAAGCACGATCATGCTTCATGTAAAGCGGAATGCGTTTCAGGTCTTCGGGTTTGGGCATTTCTCCTGCAGCCAAAAGTGCTTTGTTGGCATTATACCACTCCTTGGGCGTTTTGCACACCATGCCTTTCTCCAGTTTCGAACCAGATTGGGTAGCATCGTCCCACTCGGGTACATAAGAGAAGCCGGTGAGCTTGTCCATATTCAGCCATGCCTGTTCAAAATATTGGTCTTTTGAAAGTTCATTGTCATTGGCAGTGACCGAAAAACCCCATTTTGTTACATTGTCTTCCCAATAGAGAGTATCTTTCGAATTAGGCTTTAGTTCGCCCTTCGAATCGGGGGCTTTTTTGTCGATATCTGTGTAGCGCTCTGGCTCATAGTTATAGACTTTCTCATTCCATGGCACGGTATCGTTTTCGCCATTTATCTTCCACATCTTGATGCCGAAGTTGTATTTCAGATAAACGCTTTTATATTTTTCGTGCTGCTTGTCCCACTCCTCCTTTGTAGCTCGAGAGCTGCTGCTGATATCGGGCACAAGTGCAGAGAAGAGAATAGGTTCGCCCACAGCAATAGGCGAATCCTCCTCCTCAATGGCAGGAAGATACAGGTCATCGCTCTTGCATCCGGAGAGCAAGAGAAGGCCCAAAGAAAGTATGTAATATTTTGCTTTCAAAGTGATTAGCTTTTAGTTAGTGATGGTTCCGTCTGAACTGTATTCCAAATCGTTGGTAGGTACAATCCAGTTGACAATCTCGGTGCGGACAATGGCGAGTGTGCCTCGGCGCAACTCTATGTTCCACACGTATTTGTGTCCG
>JAUNCV010000155.1 GCA_030526445.1 Bacteroidales bacterium
ATTCTCACCATGAAGCATCACCTGCACCACGGGGTTCTGCATGCCGCTCCACCAGTTGAGCGGATGCACATGCGAAAGCTTTGACTCCGCCTGACAAACACCGGCAGAGAGAAGCATAGACATCAATAACGTTTTTTTCATATCAGTTTTTCATTTATTGTATTTTCAAACCTGTGCCAAAACACAAAGCTTATCTCCATCCACCTTGAAACGCACCTCTTTTCCAGCGAATTCCATGCCATAAACGCGCTCAGGGTCTTGCTGATAATGAGGTCTCGGATCGTGAGCCAGCACCTCGCGCAGCGCCTCCTGTTGCTGAGGCGCGAACTGCTTCAGCACAGCTTCAGGAACCTCTACCTCCAAAGGCTTCTGCTCGCGAGTCTGATCCGTAAAACCGCCGCGTGCCTCAGGGTGCGAATCGGTAAAGGCCAGATAGGGCTTGATATCAAAGATAGGCGTATCGTTCATCAAGTCGGCGCCCTTCACCCATAGTACTGGTCCCTCAGGCGTATCGAGTTCAATTCGAGACAGTTCGACCGACGACAAACCAATCGGATTCGGGCGGAACGGAGAACGTGTAGCAAACACGCCCATACGCTGATTTCCACCTAATCGAGGTGGACGAACCGTAGGGCTCCACTTCTCGCGATGCGCCTCCGAAAAATCCCACAATAGCCAGAGATGCGAGAATCCTTCCAGTCCACGGAATGCATCGGCTACTCGATAGGGAGGTTCGAACACGATGCGTGCCTCAAGCGAAGGAATCAGTCCACTCTGTCGTGGCACGCCGAATTTAGTATCGAAATCGGTCTTTATTCTTGCTATAATTTTCACAAACGGAAATGCTTTTTGTTGATGTTAAACACATTAATTACGCCACAAAATTAACAAAAATATTCGAAACACACAAAAAAACAAACCTCCTTTTCGACAAAGAGCAACGTTTTTTTGGAAGTTTACCGAAAAATCATTAAATTTGCAGTATTAAATAATACTACACATGCATATCAGAATCATTTCTCCTGCTGGCAACATCAAGGGCCAGCTTATCGATAAAGGTGCAGCAACACTCAAGAGCTGGGGTCACAAAGTGACCATAGCCACGCATGCCAAGGACAAATACGGACGTTTTGCAGCTACTCCGGAAGAGCGTGCCGCCGATATTATTGAGGCACTTGAAGACCCCTCGGTCGACATCCTTTGGTGCAGCCGTGGCGGATATGGCGTAGTGCAAATGCTCGACCAAATTCCACTGGATCTTATTACCAAGGCCAACAAGCCTATCATTGGTTTCAGCGATGTGACTGCCCTGCACGCCCTCTGGAACAAAGCTGGCGTAAAGTCTCTGCATGCCCCTATGATGAAGCATCTTGCAGACGACCCTACCCACCGCACCACCAAAGTGCTTCGTGAATTGCTCGACTATTATGCCACTCACAACCACACCTGGCCACCCAAACACAACGGACTCTTCCTGAAGGCTGGTGCCCGAAACATCATCGCCGAAATTGAACCTCAAGCCGTAGAATTCTCCGAGACCGATGCATCGACCCTCAGCTTTGTAGGCGGCAACCTTTCGGTGCTCAGCGGATTGCATGGCACACCCTTCGACTATGATTATGAAGGCAAGGTGCTCTTCATTGAAGACATTGCAGAACATGCCTACAAGGTGGACCGAATGCTTCAGCATCTGCGTCTGATGGGTGTGTTGTCGCAGATAAAGGGTCTTGTATGCGGACACTTCACCGAATGTGACGACGATCCGACCATGCCTTTACGCTTGTGGGATAATATTCGTGCCACCGTGGCTCCTTACGGCATCCCAGTGCTATTGGGCTGTCCTATCGGTCACGAACTGGAGAACTATCCTGTTGTCATAGGATAACTAAACTATTGAACCATCATGCGCCCATTAAAAACAACTCTGTTCATCTTCTGCGTGCTTGGTCTGATGGCAGCACTCAGCATTGTGTGGCCCCACGAGGGAGTCACACTGGGCAGCATGACACTTAACTGGCCATCGCTTGAAGAGGTGATGCAAAACCCGAACTCAGCCTCTTCGGCCGAAGCTCAGGAGACGCCAGCGCTCGTTGAGCTAACCGTTGAAGAGGTTATGGCCCAAGAGCTTAAGGTTCAGGAAGACGAAGCAACCACTGCCCCCAAAACCAAGGAGGAGGCCTTTGTCTCGTTCACGCATACAAGCGACATCCGCATCTTCCTGCCCAACGACAGTGCAGAATATCTTGACAACTTCTTCTCGGCACTTGAAAACGCCCCCAATAAGCAAGTGCGCATTCTTCACTATGGCGACTCTCAGATTGAAGAGGACCGCATCACATCGCGTATCCGCAACAACCTTCAGAATCAATTTGGCGGCATAGGCGTTGGCATGGAGCCTCCAGTCATTTTCACCCAGAAGATGACTATCAATGTCAACTCCTATCCTGAGTTGCCCTACAACATCCTGTACGGCCTCAAGCAGATGCGCGCCACCGATAACCGCTACGGCCCTCTCCTTCAGGTGTGCAGAACCCAAGACCGCGCCACTGTAGCCGTAAGGCCTTGTAACTACACCAGCTTTACCAAGAGTAGGCAGTTCAACCGCTTAGGCGTTTTGGTCGATGGCATGGGCCGTATTGAGGTCAAAGCAGCCGACAGCACTTATCTCCTGACAGCCGACACGCTTACCGAGATGCAGCAACTGTGCATAGACCTACCCCAGGCTGTTACCGAAGCCGACTTCCGCTTTGAGGGCAACTGGAACATCTACAGCCTGCTGCTTGACGGACAAACAGGTGTCTCGGTTGACAATATACCGATGCGAGGCTATGCAGGCACAACATTCTCGTTGATTGACAAATCGACCATGCAGCCCTTCTTCGACGCTCAAAACGTAGGCCTGATCATACTGCAGTTTGGCGGCAATGCCGTTCCCGGACTCACCAGCGATCAAAGTATCGAGGCATGGAAAGCAGGCATCGGACAACAAATCAATTACTTCCACCGGCTGGCTCCCGAAGCCTGTATTCTCATGATTGGTCCTGCCGACATGAGTACGAACGTGAACGGAGAGATGCAGACCTACCCTCAGCTGCCTAAAGTGGTCAACGCACTCAAAGAGGCAGCCCTGAGCCACAATGCTGCTTTCTGGAGCATGTATGATGCTATGGGAGGCTGGAATTCGATGACACAATGGGTCAATGCCCGTCCGCAGCTTGCAGGCGAAGACTTCATCCACTTCACCCACAAGGGTGCCAACAAGATGGCCGACCTTCTCAATCAAGTTATTGACCAATATTATCAGAACTACCTGCAAAGGAAACAATCATATAATCAGAACAATGAATCGCAAAACAATCTGGACAGTGTTGGTGCTCTTCCTCTCTCTGCAGATGTTGCCAGCACAGACTCTCTATAGCCCAAACGCAGACATCATTCCTCCTTGCTATAACCCCGATGCGCATTTGGGTCCGTTGCCATTCATGCCCTGCCCCATCGACACCCCAGCTTGTCTCAAGCACGACTCGCTCAAACTGAGCCTTCAATACCCAAGTGGCAATCGTGACAAGATGGAGCAGTTTTATAACAAACTGAGCGAAGTGATGCAAAAAGGTGAAGGAAACATCAACATCCTTCATATAGGCGGTAGCCATGTGCAGGCCGGCGACCTCAGCCACACGCTACGTACACGCCTCACCGAAATGGTTCCCAACCTTGTAGGCGATCATGGTATGCTCTTTCCCTTCCGTGCCCTCAAGACCAATGGCCCCTGGAACTATCGCCTGAATTATGAGGGACGCTGGCAAGGCACCCGTAACGTGCTGCAGACGCCCTTGGTAGATCTTGGACTGAGCGGTACTGCAGCCATCACAGCCGACAGTTCGGCTCGTCTTCATCTGAACCTTCGCGAAGAGGGCAAATGGGACTTTACACAACTGCACATCTTTGGCGAAGCCTCCGATCCTTCGGTCTATCCTATTGTCATCACACAGCAAGGCGATACGCTTTACGCCACGCAAACGCTTCTACAGCAGAAAGATTACAGCATCTTCAACCTATATGCCGATGGACTCAATCAGCCAGGTTATCACTTCATTCTGCCGCAAGCCGACAGTGTCTGCACCATTGCCATTCAAGGCTTGAGCAAAGTAAAGCCCGAGCCTGTGCGCAAGAAAGGACAGAAACGTCCACAGCCCAACTATTCGCCACTCGACTCGGCACACTATTTTGTAATGCGAGGACTTTTGCCACAAAGCAACCGTTCGGGCATAACCTATAGCGAAAGCGGCATCAATGGCGCTTCGGTACCCTCTTGGCTCCGCTGTTCAGAGCAGCACTTCTGCGACGAACTTTCGGCCATATCGCCAGATTTAGTTATCTTCGGCATCGGCATCAACGACGCCAATGTGCCCAAGGCTGAATTTGACTCCATTGAGTTCAAGGCACAATATCGTGAGCTCATTGGCCGCATCCACAAAATAAACCCCAATGCCTGCTTTCTCTTCATCACCAACAATGATTGCTGGCTCAACACGCCTCGCATCCGTCGTGTACCCAATCCCAACACTGCCACCATCGTAGAGGCGTTTTATGCATTGGCTCGCGAACACGACAGCGCCTTGTTCGACGTCTTTGGACTGATGGGCGGCTTCAAGTCGGCCGACAAATGGGTGAAAGCTGGCATGATGAAAAAAGACCACATACACTTCACCCGACAAGGTTACTTCCTTACGGGAAACCTATTGTATAATGCCTTATTGCGCGACATGCTACAGAGAACCAAGGAATAAGGGACACCCCCTTCAACACCTCAAAGTTCCTTGTAGAAAACAATAAATACTATGTTGATAGAATACCTGAAGCAAGTGTTTGCGTTCGACCCCAAG
>JAUNCV010000156.1 GCA_030526445.1 Bacteroidales bacterium
CATCAGAGGGAAGCCTTTCAGCTCTTTGGTTGCCGTAAAAGCGATGTTTGTAACGTTGAATCCGGAGTTTAATCCGCCTGAGATATAGCAATCTTCCCAGGGAATGATGCCAAGAGCTGCCGAGCAATCAATGTTGGCAATCTTGAAAGGAGCACTTGCCTCGAAGTAACTTGAATAGGCGCGGGAACCGTCAAACTTGTAGTCGAAACCCGTGAGAATGGTGTTCCAGGCCAGTGACATGAGGCCGAAATCATAGGCAAGGTTAACCTCCAGATTATGAGTTGATACGCCTCCGAAATGCCAACCACTCCAGTAGTTTCCTCCGCAAATATGATAATCAGAAAAACCTAACGAAAAAGCATCGGTTGGAGCCCAGGAAAGAACGAGATCGACTTCGGACATATTGGCAAATTCTTTTTCTTTAAAAAGCTCAGCACTGCCCCAGACAGTGAAGCTGATTCCCGTTCGGTTAAATGTGAAAGTTGCAGAGGGTTGTGCACTGAATCCGCCCAAGTCTTGGCCTCGCCATATGTAGCTGCTAACCAAGTCGACTCCCAGGTCAAAATCTACTTTATTTTCTGCTTTTGCAACGAGGTTTTCGCCTATGAAACCAGCCATAAGAGCCATCGTGACAAAAACTTTTTTTATGAGGTTTACCATATGAAAATGATTTGTATTTTTGTCAAAAATCTTGAAGTATTGAAAGAAATTTGCCACAAAAGTAGTGCAAATTTTCTTAAAAAACACCCATCTGTTGCCAAAAAAGCTTAAATTTCTTGTTTTTGCTGCTGTTTTGTCACCAAAAATTCTTATTTTTAATAAATAATGCGTACCTTTGCGCGCAAATTTTCCAAAAATGGAAACGAATTAATGATTATGAGTAAGACAAAGGTCCTTTTTATCAATTCAGAAGTGATGCCATACATGCCTGAATCGCGTATGGCGAACCTCGGCCGTTTCTTGGCACAGAAAACCCAGGAAAACGGTCACGAGATCCGCACCTTCATGCCACGCTTTGGCTGCATCAATGAGCGACGCAACCAGCTTCATGAAGTTATCCGCTTGTCGGGTATGAACCTCATCATTAACGAAACTGACCATCCGCTCATTATCAAGGTTGCCAGTATGCAGTCGGTTCGTATGCAGATATATTTCATCGACAATGATGACTATTTCTCACACCGTAACCAGTATGCCGATGACAATGGCGTTGAGTATGAAGACAACGGTGAACGTGCTTTCTTTTTTGCTCGTGGTGTTGTGGAAACCATTCGCAAACTCCGTTGGGTGCCTGATGTGATTTATTGCCAGGGTTGGTTTGCAGCCATTGCTCCCTGCTACATTCGCAAGCATTATGGCGATGATCCATGCTTCCGCAATGCTAAGATTGTGACTGCATTGTATGACAATCCATTCCAGAATACCTTGCACTCTACACTGGCAGCTTCGATCAAGTGTGAGGGTATCACCAAGAGCGACCTCTCTGAGTTGCGCGACAAGCCTGTGACTCACGATATGCTCTGCCGTTTCGCCATCAAGTTTAGCGATGGTGTCATTGTAACCGATGAAGGTGTAAATCCAGATTTGGTTGCGTATGCCGAGAAACTCGATCGCAAGATTCTTCGTGCAACAGACGAGGAGATTGACATGGAGAAGTATGAAGCATTCTTTGAGTCGCTCTTCAATAATGAAGCATCAGAACAAAAGTAATATCTCAGATGAAAAAAATATTCTTCCTGCTGTTTGCTGTGCTTGGCCTGTGTGCTGTGGCAGCTTGTAGCGACAATCTCTCCGATGTGGGCGCAACTGTTCGTCCTGAGGAGGATGGTATGGTTATCAGAAATAAAAACTATGATCTGAACATTCAGACCGTATATCGCGATTCTGTGTATGTGCGTACCGGTTATCCTTTGCTTGGTACTATCACTGACCCTGAGTTTGGCGAGATCAGTGCCAGCTATCTTGCTCAGTTCTATGCAAACAAGGAGACAGGTCTCGATGTGCGTGATAGCTATGATTCGGTCACTTTCGATATTCTTCGAACCTCAGCTCCTGCTTCTTTGGGCTACGACTGGGCAGACTTCCACTATCGTTCGTGGGATTCAATCTGCAACAACCAGATTGACTCGATGACCATTCGTATCTACTATCAGAGTTTCTATGGTGACTCTCTTACCCCTATGCAGGTAAGCATTTACTCTCTGAATCCGGATGTCGATTTTTCTAACCTGCCAGAGAGTGAGTTCTATAGCAACAATGACTTTAGTGAACTCTATACTGCCGATAAGGAACATTTGCTTGGCACCAAGGCTTATACTGTGGCCAACCGTGAGGTGAGTGATTCGGTACGCAATGACGAGAACTATATGAATTATCTCGAGGTAAAACTCGACGATATGTATAAGGAGGAGTTCTTTAAGATGTGCGTAGAGGCAGCTATTGCCCGAGATAAGAGCAATCCACACCATAAGGATTTTACCGACATCTTTGCCGACGAGTCGAAGCTTAGAAAGAGCTGGTTGTCGGGTGTGTGCGTAAAACCTACGTTTGGCGATGGTGCTGTTGTAAAGGTTTATTACACTGCTATTTATTTCTACTACAGCTCGCACCATCGATATAATCCTGACGGCACTTTGCTCCGAAACGAACGTGATGATGCTGACTCGACCTACAACGTTGATCATGTCGCCTATTTCGCTGTGACTCCAGATGTCATTCAGATGAGTGGTATCCGTTTCTCGGACGAAAATAAGGAGGATCGCCTCAAGGACCAGAAGGGAACCTATATTTCTTCGCCACAGGGTTATTATACCAGCATTGACCTGCCTTTGGGCCAGATTATGCACGATATCTATAATGACCCATTGCGTAAGGACTCAAGCTATTTTGTCAATGCAGCCAATTTCTATCTGAAGGCTTACAAGCCAGAGGGACATTTGCTGAGCAAGACCCCTGTGCCAACCGTTCTGATGGTGCGAAGCGATTCGATCAACACATTCTTTGAGAAGGGTATGTTGCCATCATCGAGCACCTCTTGCTATGCGGTTTATGCATGTGACTCTGTGCCTAAGGACTCTTACATCGACCCAACTGAGGGTATTTACTACTACAATTTCGGTAATATCTCGTCGGTTGTTACAGGTTTGGCCGAAGCTAGTGGTTGGGATCGTAGTCAGCCTAACTCGCTCAAGGAATGGGAGAGAGTTCTTCGCGCCAAGGGAGAGTTGACAATGAATCAGGGCATTGAGGACTATTGCGTCAAGATGGCGGTTATCCCTGTCGATGTGACCACCAACCCTACATACGGAACTCTCCTGTCCGTATCGAACTATATTTTGCCAACCACAACTCGTTTGAAGAAAAACAGCCAGCGTTTGCAGTTGATTTATACGCTCGACGGTACTTCTGAGGAGTGATGAAACAAGGCTTGTGTAGTTCAAGACTTATTAGAAAAGTTAAATAATAGATAATTACTTTTTTGCGTTATGACTGATCGTTTATACATCTTCGATACCACGCTTCGCGATGGCGAGCAGGTACCAGGTTGCCAGTTGAACACCGTTGAAAAGATTCAGGTGGCAAAGGCACTGGAGCAGTTGGGTGTAGATGTCATCGAAGCAGGCTTCCCAATTTCAAGCCCTGGTGACTTCAACTCAGTAGTAGAAATTTCGAAGGCCGTTACTTGGCCAACCATCTGTGCGCTAACCCGTGCCGTGCAGAAGGACATCGACTGTGCTGCCGAAGCCCTAAAGTATGCTAAGCATAAGCGTATTCACACTGGTATTGGTACAAGCGACAGCCATATTAAGTATAAATTCAATAGTACACGTGAGCAAATCATTGAGCGTGCAGTAGCTGCTGTTAAGTATGCTTGCAATCTCGTTGACGAGGTTGAGTTCTACTGTGAGGATGCCGGCCGTACCGAAAATGAGTATTTGGCTCAGGTGGTTCAGGCTGTTGTCAATGCAGGTGCTAAGGTTGTTAATATCCCTGACACTACCGGCTATTGCATGCCTTGGGAGTTTGGCGAGAAGATCAAGTACCTCATGGAACATGTGGATGGTTTGCAGGATGGTCGTGCTATTCTTTCGACCCACTGCCACAATGACCTTGGTATGGCTACAGCAAACACCATCAGTGGTGTTGTGAATGGTGCACGTCAGGTAGAGGTGACCATCAATGGTATTGGCGAGCGTGCTGGCAACACTTCGCTCGAGGAGATTGCCATGATTATTAAGACTCACCAGGCCAATATGCCTGTGACCACCAACATCAATACCACCAAGATCTGGCCTACCAGCCGTCTTGTGTCTTCATTGATGAACATGCCTGTGCAGCCAAACAAGGCTATTGTAGGTAAGAATGCATTTGCTCACTCTTCGGGCATTCACCAGGATGGTGTGCTCAAGAATGTGCAGACCTACGAGATTATGGATCCAAAGGATGTGGGTATCGATGAGAATTCAATCGTGCTTACTGCTCGTTCGGGTCGTGCTGCACTTCGTCATCGTCTCTCTGTGCTTGGCATTGAGATGGAGGGTGAGAAACTTGATAAGACCTATGAGGCATTCCTTCGTCTGGCAGACAAGAAGAAGGAACTTAACGATGATGATCTCCTCATGCTTGTGGGTGCAGAGAAAGCAGAGGGTAACCACATTCAGCTCGAAAGCTTGCAGGTTACTACCGGTAAGGGTGTTACCCCAATTGCTGCTATCCGCCTGAAGGTTGCTAACGAGATGTTCGAGGCTGCAGGCATTGGCAATGGTCCGGTCGATGCTTCGATTAAGGCACTCAAGCAGATTATCCGTCGTGAAATGACCCTCAAGGAAATGACTATTCAGGCCATCAGCAAGGGTTCAGATGACCTCTGTA
>JAUNCV010000157.1 GCA_030526445.1 Bacteroidales bacterium
GTAGAACTCACCTTCGAGCCTGAGTGGAATCAAGACATGATGACCGAGGAGGCAAAACTTGAATTAGGATTCCTGTAATGGGTAAAATTTATTTTATAAGTGACTTACACTTAGGCGCTGGTACTATGGATAATCCATTGGATTACGAGCGCCGTGTTGTTCGTTTCCTCGACTCTATCAAGGAGGATTGCGATGAGCTTTGGCTTTTGGGCGATATAATTGATTATTGGTTCGAGTATAAATATGTTGTTCCTAAGGGATTTACGCGTTTTTTAGGTAAGCTTGGAGAACTTTCGGACCGAGGCGTTAAGGTGCATTGGCTCACGGGCAATCATGATATTTGGATCTTCGGCTACATACAGCAGGAGACGGGCGCAGAGGTGCACACTCAGGGCGGTGTCTTTGAGCTGCAAGGCAAGAAGGTTTATATGGCGCATGGTGATGGACTTGGCGACGATAACCGTGGCTACAAACTTATGTCGGGAGCCTTTCATTCGCGCATCACTCAGTGGATGTACAAGTGGATTCATCCTGATTGGGCTTCAGCATTCGCTCATTGGTGGAGTAAGAAGTCGCGCCTTGATGGCGACCATTTCCCCGAGTATATGGGAGAGAAGAATGAGCACCTTGTGCTTTGGGCTAAAGAGTATATGCAGCAGCACGATGCGCCGGATTTTTTCCTCTTCGGTCATCGTCATATCATGCTTGATTTAATGCTCACGCGCACTACGCGTCTCATGATTCTTGGTGATTGGATTCAGCATTTCTCCTATGCCGTTATGGAAAATGGACAGATGATGCTCGACCAGTTTGAACTTGACGATTCGCTTTACGAGACAGAACAGCGTGATGGTGTCTCAATATGTTTCTGATTGAATATAAAATAACAGAGAAACTGAAGGATAGGTTTTTGTAAACTTTTTTCTTCAGTTTCTCTGTTTTTGTGTCTTATCTTCGTGGCCCTACTTGCGGAATTGCTTTCATGGGTTTTGGTATTACGCTTTCGCCCGGCCCGAAATTGTTTCGACCACCGCTTGTTGCATTCCTAATCATGGGTCCGAAGTCGATGCCAATTTTGCTTTCGCCCATTTTCACATACGGCATCACGATGGGTGTCACTATGTGGCCCGAAAAAGGATCATAGTAGGAGCGTGCTCCCAGGTCGATGCCAAAAGGCACGTCAGTATCGGTTTGCAATGTGATGTATCCGCCCCACTCAAATTGCTGAGGCAGTTTCATTTGGCTCATGAATGAACCAGGCATATAGCTGCCAAATACTGTCACGGCAAAGTGTTCGTTAGGGTGCCACTTCAGCGAGCCATTAACAGTGGCGGTGTTATAATATACCGAATATTTTGAGAGGTCCATGCCTGCAGTCAGTGTCCAGTAGTGTCCCAGACGCTGCTGCACTCCAAATCCAGCATTTGCCACATAACCAAACATGAGGTTATTTTGCACTCGGTTATAGCCGTACATATATCCATTTGCCCAGGCCGGTAAACGGCTTCCGCGTGGGTAGATTTCATAATGCAGTTGGGGTGCTTTCAGTGTACTTGGCAGGTCATAGTCCAGACTATTTTTGAGGTCCGAGGCATCGAGAGGCTGGAGACCAGGAATCGCATCCTCATTCAGGTTTTTTCCCTTGGGTGTGGTCAGTTCTCGGATTATTTCTTCGTTATAGCCCGCTTTTCCCTCCACCTTCAGGGTGTCGATTACCTCTTGGGCGTTGCATAGGCCCAAGCTCATTACCAATGCCGATAGTGTATAAAGTAGTCTGTTCAACATATTTTTGCCATTTGGCACAGTTATTATGCTGCTAAAATAATCACCATTTTTATGATTGATTGTGATGATTTTCATCTTGTTAATTCATAAAAATGGTGATTGGGTTTTTATTGCTTCTTCCAGAGGTTTCTCAGGAATCGATCATAGAGGAGATGACGCCATGTGCAGAGGTCATGAGCAGCACCTGCTTCATAATACTCATGCTTCACACCTAATTTGTCAAGCTCTTCGTGCAAACGTGTGTGGCGAGCCATTGTGCCGCGCTCGTATGGACCACCACCTACAAAAAGGTAGTCAATCTGTTCATTTGCATCTGGTTGGGTGAGAAGCGGTGTCTCTTCAACCGCAATGGCACCACTCAGCAAACCTACCGAGCCAAACACATCGGCATTGCGCAGGCCTACATATTGGCTCATGCGTCCACCCATCGAAAGGCCACAGATGGCACGAGCGTGCTTGTCGCGAATAGCAGGATAGTGTTCCTCTACAAAAGGAATGATACTCTTCAAGTATTCCTGCTCAATGAGAGGGAAAGCCAGTTCTGTGTGCTGTGGATGCATTCGTGTTACCATCTGATTGTTTGGGAAGCACACGATCATTTCCTCCATCAAACCTTCGGCCAACATATTGTCAAGTATCCAGTTGGCACGGCCGTGCATTACCCAGGTTTCGGTCAGATCGCCCGAGCCGCCCATCAAGTAGAGTACGGGGTACTTCTTGTTTGGGTCGAAGTTGGCAGGTGTCCACACTATCATGTCTCGGAGTCCTTGTGTCACCTCTGAGTAATAATAATGTGTAGTCAGTGTGCCATGAGGAATATTGGGCTTAGGATCATACCACGCGGGCTCATCGCCATGAACAATCAGTTGGCTGAAGCCCGGCATACAGGCGTGCCCAACAAATGTGTTATTAGGGTCGATGTTGTTAACGCCGTCAATGTCAATATAGTAAAAGTAAATTTCGGGTGTCAATGGACCGATAGTCAATTCCCAGATACCTTCTTCACCTTTTATAAATGGCACTTTTTTGCGTGCATCTGGCCCCACAAACATGGTTCCGTTTAGAAGCACTTCCTTGGCATTGGGTGCTTTTACGCGGAATGTTACGGTATGGTCATCGTGTACCTCGGGCGAGAGTACAGAGGCGCAGAATGGCAGAATATTCTCCGTGTTGCGTTGTGGGTCGAACTGAATGTTTACGTGCGATTGTTGTGCTTTTGCTGGCTGACAGCATAAAGCGCAAGCCAATAGAGGGGCTACAAGGTACTTTTTCATAGTGTTTTTTGTTTAGTTTATGTTGTTCGAGATGTTTTCTTTTCAGCCCTTCTCACACGCTTAATGCCGCACCAATGGCGGTCATGAATTCAGGATGCTTAGGCACAATAATATGTATGCCATAGAGATTTTCAAGACGCTCAAAGATCTCGTTTGCATGAGGCAGAGTTACGGTTCGGCCAAGCAATACAAACTCTGTAATGCCATAACCTTTACCTGCCAGGTGCGTCATTACGCCAATGTTCTGCAAAACCATATTTACAAGACCAAGAACAATATCATCGGGTGTAGAGCTCATTTTCAATCGGCCCAGGTTCACGGCCGAAGCATCGGTTGGCAGGTCAGGCAATTCGGTCATGCACACATCTCCAATTGTGGTGTCAACATTGTTTAGATTGCCTCGTTCGGCCAGCATACGTAGGTGCTGCCAGCCACCGCCTTGCATAATCATCTGAAAGAGTGTCATCAAGGCACCACCGCCCAAAGCGCTTCCGCCAATATGTTTTGCAGCGCCTTGATCTACTTTGACAAAACTTGTTGCCGTGCCTATTGATGCTACGATAAACCGTTCAGCGTGGCACACATATTCGGCCGCTTTTGCATTGGCCTTAAATTCGTCAACAGTCTTTATTTTGTGACCACTAATCTGTGCCGAGGCAATGCTGCCCACACCAGTCACGGCTATACACTCCAGTTTAGCACCTTTTGGGATGTTATTCTGAATGTATGCCTCCAGTTTTTCGGGCCTAAAACCGCCCTCCCAAATTTCTAAACAGCTTGCTTTTGTGCTATCGAGCAGCACTATCTTTGTAGCGCTAATGCCCAAATCTAGACCTATTATCATTTTATATATGTATATAAGGTTGTGTTATTTATTTGTTTCTGTATTGTGAGGCACTTTCACAGGCTCAATGTGCAGCATGATATGCGTGCCTTTGCCAAACTCTTTGCGCAGGAGTTTCTCAATATCGGTGGCATGCGCGTGGGCCTCGGTCAGCGATATTGCGCCTGGCAGCCTCAAGTGCATCTCAATGGCTACGATGCTGCCAATGCGGCGGGTGTGAAGGCGGTGAATGTCGCTCACCAATTCATCTTGATACACTATTTGTTTGATTTTCTCTTGCGTCTCTTTTGGAAGACTCTCTTCGAGCAGTTCGCCCGAAGCCTGACGCAGTAGTCGGTAGGCTGCTACACAAATCAGTATGCTCACCACAATGGCAGCAATGGGGTCGAGTATTGCCCAGTCGTTGCCCAAAAGTACCGCACCGCCAATGCCGATAGCTGTCCCTATTGACGACATTGCATCGCTTCTGTGATGCCAGGCGTTTGCCTCAAGTGCTTGAGAATTTACTTCTTTAGCTACTTTTTTTGTGATTCGGAACACCCATTCCTTCAGTGCAATACTCAGGATGGCGGCCGCAAAGGCAATCCATCCGGGCGACTCTAGTTTTTCGCCCTTTATTGCGCCGATAATCTTTTCTGCACCATCCCATCCCAACATCACTGCCACAACTACAAGCGCCATGCCTATGATCGAAGTCGCTACTGTTTCGTATTTGCCGTGGCCGTAGTCGTGGTCGCTGTCGGCTGGTTTGCTGCTAAGTTTTACGAAAGCCAGTACTACAATGTCGGTCAAAAAATCGCTCAGTGAATGCACAGCATCGGCCACCATGGCTGCAGAGTTTCCAATAATACCCGCCACGAACTTCAGCACCAGTAGAACTACATTTACGATGCTGCCAGTGAGTGTTACTCTGTATATACGTTTATCTCTTATATGCATATC
>JAUNCV010000158.1 GCA_030526445.1 Bacteroidales bacterium
CTACATCTGCACCTTCAAGGCCTTTAGATGCCTTGTATTGTTCGATGCAGAAGGCAAGAAAAAAAGTTCGAGGATCTGAGTTTGCCATATTCGTTTATTTTTAGGAGGTTGATGCACCAAAAGCTGTTTATACTACGCACCATTGTTGACGTAATCATAATAGCTGCCGCAAAGATACACCATTTCCTCGAACCCACCAAATATTAGCACGAAAAAAATAATTAATGAATAATTATATGTCTAATTATACGATAATGTTGAGAAAATATCCCGATTTCCAGACTTCCAGATTTCCACTTAATCGATTAGGGGCTCCTCGCCCCCAAACCCCTCGGTGTTATTTATGGTATATAGATAAAAAAAGCGGGCTGAAGGCCCAACGAGGTCCTAGCCTGGGGCAGAGTGAGCGAAGCGAACGACACCCTAGGTTCTATCACCAACAACCGCCCCAACGCACTACAGGTGCAAAAGGGTAATATTAAAATTAATGAAAAATTAATGTCCCATTATACGATAATTAATGTTCTCTCAAAAAAATATTCGTGAGATTAGTGATATTCGTGTTCAAAAAAGAAAAACACTCACATTTCGCGTCAAAAAATCAGATTTCCTGACTTTCAGACTTCCACATTACCGTTTTCTTCTTATCTTTGCACCAACAAAACATAACATAATATGAGTGTAAACCTATTACTAGAGGATAGTAGCTTCCTCAAGACCCTCATAATCGGCTGCACAACAGCCAACGAGTTCAAATTCATCAAAACCATCACTCACAAAATGATGAACGAACCCGCCAACTCCAACGAGCTCCTCATTTCAGAACGCGAAAATGACGACTGCCTATACTTGGAGCGTCATTATGATTATGAGTTTGTCATAGGTCGTCATGTAGGAGACTTCTACTATGAAGAGGTACACGGAATGTCATTACGTGACACTCTCAACACCAACCTCTCCATCTTCGGCCTCAAAAAACAGACCCTCCTCGAATGGCTCAGAGCCAACGACTACAACTGCATCCGTTACGACCGTAACTTCGACCTCATGTAACGAATTCGTGCAATTCGAGCTATTCGTGTTCGCTAAAAATAAAATTAATGAAAAATTAACGTCTAATTATACGATAATTAATGTTTTAAAATAAAATATTCACGATAATTTACGTTACATTGTTCCACTTCGTTCCACGCGAGCAAGCTCGGAGCACGGATATTCACGTTTTAAAATAAGATTCGTGAGATTCGAGAGATTCGTGTTCCCTTAACTGGCGCGACGCGAAGCCTAACCAGAGTTTCAGAGTTTCAGATTTCCGGAGTTTCTGTAAGGCGGTCATTCACGTCAAAATAAAGATTCGTGTGATTCGTGCTTCATATTGTTACGCTTCGCTCCACGCGAGCAAGCTCGGAGCGTGTTCAGGAAAAAGAAAAAAATATTCACGATAATTTACGTCCTCATTCACGTTCATTCTCGTTAAAAAAAATAAAAACTATGAAACGCGAAATATACCTCAAAGACTTCTACGGCAACAACCATCACGTCTACAAAGACGAACTCGGTTTCCGCAACGAAATGCAGCAGGAAGCCCAAAGCAACATAGCCCGCGAAGTATTCAGGACCCTTGTCGAACAAGTCGGTTATCATCTCGCATTCTACGATCCCGTGACTGACAAATTCTACGGCATCCAGCGTGAAGCAATGCCCATAGCCGTCAAGATTCTTCCACGAGACCGCAGCCAGTCGCCCTACATAGGCTACCAGTGCGACAGCTCTCCCGATGACGAAGGCGAAATCATCGCCTCCTTCCTTGACGTGCGTGACATCTGGGACAACCTCCATATCAACGGAGACTCTCTTGAGGTCGTGCTTCGTCGGTCCTTTATCACCTCACTAACATAATAAATTAAGCAGTTAAGGTGTTAAGAAAGTAAGGTCTCACCCTTGGCTCAAAACCACATCATCAGAAGTTTGCTGTCGCTGTTTGGCGGCCTCAAGCATAGCTACCTGCTGCAAGGCCTTCTCGCGCGAGATCACATACAACGAGCGCCCCAATGAGGAGAGAACCAGCCGAGCAGACTCCTGCATGCTCTGGTCGATTAAATTGATAAAAGATTCTTTTGTCATATAATAACGAATTAAGCAGTTAAGGTGTTAAGAAAGTAAGAGAAGAGAATCAAGACTAACCCTACTTCCACACTTTATTTTTCTAACTTCAACCTCAATGATCTCCCTAAAAACTAGCTTTCTCGCCAGCTAAGATAAGCTATAACTTAGAGGCAGGCCAGAAACTTACACGAAATTCCCAACTCCAGCTAGAGCAATCACGCCACACAGGGGCTCTTACCAACCTGCATAAAAGTCACCAATTCCGCCGAAGCCGTACGCAATGGGTCGGCAGCTTCAGAGACTTTGTGGCTAAAAAAAGGAGCGGCTGACTGGTAAACCAGCCAGCCATGACGCCCCCGCTTAATCTGAGTTAATTTGTTTCATCTTATCAATTGCTTTTGCCAACTGCACCGTGTCTGCAGAGAGCGCCACGATGCTTTGGCACTACTAGTATATTGGTATAAAACCAGCATGGTCATTGACCAAAGCAAACAAGTTCGCTTTATCAAAGCCTTTGCCGAGAATTAACCCGCCGACCATCTCGCCAACATCTTTCACTAAAGAAAGTGTGTTCGGCAAAGAAAAGCCAAAAACGCTAAATATATCTAGAGCAACGGATATTCCGCAACTCATTACTTGCCCCTAAGGGCTCTCGACTACAGCAGAGACCCATTTTAAAGGCCCTGCTGACTAAAGATTCTTCTTAATCATAAAATTTTATTTTATATTATTAAAAAATCTCATCTATTCAATAAAATCTTATCTTATCAAAATAGATAGCATCTACAGAAGTCAAACTCCATTGCTTATTATTCTTTGTACTTGATAACCTTTGCTGGCACACCCGCCATAACGGCCTTTGGCTCAACATCACGAATCACAACTGCACCCGCACCAATTAAGCAATCTTCACCCAACTCATGTAAACCTGTCATGATGGTCGAAGCAATGCCGCAATAAGCATACTTGTGTGCGTGAATGCTTGCACCAAAATTACAGCCCGTTGAGAGGAAAACGCCCTCTTCAAGCACATTGTGGTGCGCAAGGCTCACATTCATACTGATCATTACATAATCCTTAATCACAGTATGAGGCATAATGCTGGTACCAAGCAGGATGTAAACACCCTCACCGATGGTGACATTTGGCGAAATGATTACACTTGGATGAATATAGTTAGGAGTCTGCAAACCATTTTCTTTAGCCATCTGCAAAAACTTCACGCGAAGCTTGTTGTTTCCCAATGGGCAATATACAGCCTCAACACCATGAGTCTCCTTGATAGTTTCCATCATCTTGATACCACCCAATACTGGCACGCCTCTCACTTCAGCATCCTTCAGCTTTGGGTCATCATCAAGAAAACCTACTATTTCAACACCAGCTTCCTGCAAGTAAGCGAGATAAACTTCGCCATAAGTACCTGCACCTATAATTACACTTTTCATTTATTTATCGAATCATTAGTTAGTTCCGTCAAATGGATACATAGTAGCAGCTGCATCATTATTGATGTCTTCACGGAAGAAAACCTTCTTAACGGTCATGAAGATAATCTTGATGTCCAACAACAATGAGCAATGATCCACATACCATACATCATACTCAAATTTCTTTGTCCAAGAGATGTTGTTACGACCGTTCACCTGTGCCCAACCGGTAATACCTGGGCGCACATCATGGCGACGATGCTGCTCTTTGCTGTAAAGAGGCAAGTAGTGAGTTCTGAGCGGACGTGGACCAATCAACGCCATATCACCCTTCAGCACATTAATAAGCTGAGGCAGCTCATCCAAACTGGTCGATCGAACGAATTTTCCTACCTTGGTCAGTCTCTGTGCATCTGGCAACAAATTACCATTCTCGTCTCTCTCATCGGTCATTGACTTAAACTTCATCACCTTAAAGATCTTCTCATCCTTACCAGGGCGCTCCTGATAGAAGATGGCACCAGCACCCTTATTGGCGATAGTGAGCCAGATGTAGATGACTAACAAGAAAGGCCAGATACAGAGAAGAGCGATGAAAACGAGTGTGAAATCAATCGCACGCTTAAAGAAATTCTTATACATAATATGGTTAAATTTATTGCTTGGTAGTATCAGTTTATTATGCACCACATGCATCTTCATGTTGTACAAAGTACAAAGATAGCGCATTTATCGATACCTTTGTACAATGAACCCCAAAAATTTTCTTATTTCAATATTATTTCACGAATAATGGGACGTGCATTTGACATAAATGAAAACGTAGGCGGTAACCGAGGTGACCGGAGTAATCGAATTGATAAGAACCACAAACCTGCACACAAGCCTCTAAACGCCAAATCCAAATACAGTAGGCCGGCAGTTTCAGAGGCTTGTAGTTTTTTATAATTACTATTCCTTAAAAACGCTGGAAGGGAGTTTGTAATCCTCCTTACTCGCCGAGGGTTGCTTCATGCCATTTATGTATAGAATTTCAGGAACATATTCACCTTCTTCCGTCATTTCATCTTGGACACGCTTCAACTTCTGTTTTATCTCATCATAATTATCCTTGTCCAGAATAACCATAAAGATACCATGATCAGCTCTCTCAGCTTTCATATATGCAGGAAGCTGCACACGATAACCATGAAGAAGATTTTTATTTGATGAGCGTTTTATTTCAATCACAGTATTCATTAGTGTCCACTAAACCATTCAAAAATATTCTTTGAAATATTTGAATCTTA
>JAUNCV010000159.1 GCA_030526445.1 Bacteroidales bacterium
CAACGAGGTGACCAACGAGGCTTTCCGCCGTGGTCAGTGCAAGTTCCTGCAGATGGCCGAGGTGAACGAGAAGACGCTCCAGGCTATGCCATTCGTAGCGAATCCTTCGCTCGACGACTATTTTGCCATCGATGCCGAAGCACGCATCAAGGCAAAGGAAATCCTGGGACTCTAAGAAAAATCATATTAATTTCGTATTATTACTGTTTTGTTTACATTCATGAATTGGGTCATTTTATGTGGGCCCGTATCTTCAAGGTAGGTGTTGAGAAGTTTTATCTTTTCTTCGATGCTTACAATTTTGCATTCCTTCGTTGGAACAAGGAGGGTCTTCACATTTGCGATTTTATTCATTTCCCTCGTCTCGTCAATCCTTCTAAGACTGAATATGGTATAGGCTGGATACCTTTGGGCGGCTATTGTGCTATTGCTGGTATGGTAGATGAGACACATACTGCAGAAGATATCAAGGATATGGAGGGCGACGATCTCTTCATGAAGAAGGGTAAGTTCGCACA
This sequence comes from Bacteroidales bacterium, assembly GCA_030526445.1. Lineage (GTDB taxonomy): Bacteria > Bacteroidota > Bacteroidia > Bacteroidales > UBA3663 > Liminaster. The sequence continues at coordinate 519 of JAUNCV010000159.1, forward strand.
GTTTATGATTATGGTGGGTGGTGTTCTTAACAACATCATTCTTGCAGTGCTTATCTACATCGGTATGTCTTGGCATTGGGGCAAGGATATTCTGGAGCCTCATAATTTGCCTTGGGGATATACCTATAGCGAGTTTGCCCATAGCATTGGCTTCCAGGAGGGCGATGAACTTGTAGCTATCGATGGAGAGAAACTTGTCGATATGGCATCTGTTGAAAATGCTCTCTTATTGGCCAACGATGTCACTGTATATCGTGCCGGTGCCTATATAGATATTGTTTTGCCCGATACTTTGGGTACCTATTTCCTCACTCATAAGAGCGAATTGCTTAATTTTGTCACTCCATGTGCTCCGTTTGTAGCTGGAGGTTTTGTCGAAGGCAGTCCTGCTCAGCAGGCTGGTTTGCAGGTAGGTGACTCGATCGTTATGGTCGATAGTGTAGCGCTGCCATTCTTCCACCTTGTGCGCAACTATATGTCTGAGCGCCCAGAGCAGACTGTACAAGTGAGTTTCTATCGTTCAGGAGTCGATTCTTTGCAGACTTTGGCAGTAACTCTTGATGCTAATGGCAAGATGGGTGTATATCCAAAACCAGTCATTGGTCCAGAGTGCCTTACCCACATAGATTTCACTTTGGCAGAAGCTATTCCCGATGGTTGTCGTCGTGGCTGGAACATGCTTTATAACTATGTGCGTCAGTTCAAGCTCGTCTTCACCAAAGAGGGCGCACAGGAGTTGGGTGGCTTTGGCACCATGGGCAGCATCTTCCCTGATACCTGGAACTGGAAACTCTTCTGGGGCCTTACAGCCTTCATTTCGGTGGCTTTGGCCTTCATGAACATTCTTCCTATTCCGGCCTTGGATGGCGGTCATATCATGATTCTCATCATCGAGGCTATCATTCGCCGTCCTTTGTCCGATAAGTTCAAGGAGCGCCTTCAGTTCTTAGGCTTTGCATTTATTCTTCTTCTGATGGTGGCTGTAAATGCCAATGACATTCTCAAATTCTTTTTCTAAACTTTGAACGATATGACTACTGTAGTCCTTAAATATAAGAAAGAGGAGTCGCTCAAGCGTTTCCATCCTTGGGTATTCTCGGGCGCAATTGAGCGCATTGAAGATGCTTTTGGCGATGCCATTCAGCCTGAAGAGGGTGATTGGGTACGTGTTGTTTCGCAGAAGGGTGAGTTTTTGGCTATCGGTCAGTATCAGATCGGTTCAATTGCCGTGCGCATCTTTACTTTCAACGAGGCTGAGTTCAATGATGATTTCTTCCTTCATCGCTTGCAGTCGGCCTACGAGGTGCGCAAGACCCTCGGCCTAATTCGTCCCGATAATAACGCTTTCCGCCTTGTGCATGGCGAGGGCGATGGCTTGCCTGGCCTCATCATTGATGTCTATGATAAGACCGCCGTTATGCAGGCTCACACTCCAGGCATTCATTATATCCGCGAGGCGTTGGCCGAAGATCTTATTCGCGTGGCTGGAGCCGACATCCGCAATGTTTATTATAAGAGCGAAACTACTCTTGGTTATAAGACCGAGGCTATTCAGACTGCCGAGGCAGAGGGTGAATCTGTCAATGGTTACCTTATCATCGATGGTAAGCCTGTTGCATCTGCTGCTGAGGGTAAAGCGCTCGAAAGCTCTATTAGCGATGTTGCACTCGAGAATGGCTTGAAGTTCCATGTCGATTGGCTCAAGGGACAGAAGACTGGTTTCTTTGTCGATCAGCGAGAGAATCGCGCCTTGGTTGAGAAGTATTCTGCTGGTCGTTCGGTGCTCAATATGTTCTGCTATACGGGTGGCTTCTCGTTCTACGCTATGCGCTCGAATGCAAAATTGGTTCACTCGGTCGATGTTTCAAAACAGGCTATTTCATTCACCAATGCCAATGTAGAACTAAACTTCCCTGGAGATACCCGCCATGCAGCTTTTGCTGCCGATGCATTTGACTTCCTTGATGGCAAGACTCCTGGTTCTGAATTTGAACAGGGCAAGGAGGGTTATGATTTGATTATTCTTGACCCACCTGCTTTCGCTAAGCATAGAAAAGTGCTTAAGAATGCGCTTCGTGGCTATCAGCGTCTCAATGCTAAGGCGTTCGAAAAAATCCGTCCAGGCGGCATTCTCTTCACCTTCTCTTGTAGTCAGGTTGTGACCAAGGAAGATTTCCGCTGTGCTGTCTTCTCTGCAGCAGCTCAGTCGGGTCGTCGTGTGCGCATTCTCCATCAGTTGCATCAGCCAGCTGATCATCCTATCAATATTTACCATCCTGAGGGAGAATATCTCAAGGGTTTGGTGCTCTATGTAGAATAAAATGAATATCATCGTTGCAGCATCCGAAAACAATGTGATTGGCAACAAGGGTACTATTCCTTGGCATCTGAGTGCCGATCTTAAATATTTCCGTGCTACCACCACAGGCCATGCTGTCATCATGGGTCGAAAGACTTACGAGAGTATTGGCCGACCTTTGCCTGGTCGTCGCAATATTGTGGTAACCCGCAATGCCGATTTCCAGATTTCCGACGAAACTCTTATGCAAATGGGTATGTCTAACCTGAAAGCGGCCGACGAGGGCAAACCTCAGGCAAGCATTGAGATATACGAGAGTCTTGATGAGGCTCTCAAACATGCTCCTGCCGACTCGTTCGTTATTGGTGGAGGTCAGATTTATAACCAGGCTTGGGCACAGGCTGACACCTATTATATTACTCGAGTTCATACTACTGTCGAGGAATTTGATACAACCATTCCTGCTTTGCCTGAGGGGTGTGAACTTATCAGTAGTCAGCGAGTCGAGGCCGATGAGAAGAATGATTTCCCAATTACCTTCGAGGTGTGGAAACGCGCTCAGAATAAGGAATAACAAGTTATCACTTTTTATAAATACAACAATATGAAACAGATTATCGCAACTACCAATGCGCCTGCAGCTATTGGCGCTTACAGTCAGGCCGTAAAGATCGGTAACATGCTTTTCGCCAGTGGTCAGCTCGGCATCAACCCAGCTACCGGTGAACTTCCTGCAACTTTCGCAGAGCAGGCAGAGCAGAGCCTCAAGAATGTTCAGGCTATCCTTGCTGAGGCTGGTCTTGATTTCTCTAATGTTGTTAAGGCTACCGTTTTCATGGCTAATATGTCTGACTTTGCAGCCCTCAATGAGGTTTATGGCCGTTACTTCGTAAAGCCTTATCCTGCTCGTTCGGCAGTTGCTGTTAAGGAGCTTCCTAAGGGCGCTCTCGTAGAGATTGAGGTTATCGCTGCTGCTGAGTAATTCATCGCATATTTTGACCTTCAATGGCCAATAATAAACAACCCAAACAGGTGAAAGTACGTGCCTCTCGCAATCGTACTATCACTTTGTCTGAAGAGGAGAGAGGGCAACTGCAATCGCAGATGCTCTCTCTCCAACAGCTTCAAGGGGGAGCCTCCCCTCATAATCAGATAGTACATGCTGACATGATTGAGGCACTTGCGTTATTGCCCGACGGTGTGGCCGATCTCATTATTGTCGATCCTCCTTACAACCTTACCCGTACCTTTGGCGAGAACTGTTTTCATCAGATGGGTGATGCTGCATACGAAAGATATCTGCAGAGTTGGTTTCCGCAAGTATGCCGCAAGTTAAAGCCTGATGGAACGCTATATTTGTGTGGCGATTGGAAGTGTTCTTCGGCCATGCAGCGTGTCTTGAGCGAGCATTTATATGTCATGAACCGCATCACTTGGCAGCGCGAAAAGGGGCGAGGCTCTAAGCATAACTGGAAAAACAGTATGGAGGATATCTGGTTTGCAGTAGCACAGCCAGAGCGATATTACTTTAATGTTGATGCTGTAATGCAGAAGCATCGAGTTATTGCTCCTTATCGAAAAGATGGAGTTCCTAAAGATTGGCAAGAGGGAGATGATGGTAAGTATCGCCTTACTCATCCATCAAATTTTTGGAACGACATCACAGTACCTTTTTGGTCGATGCCAGAAAACACAGATCATCCGACCCAGAAACCAGAGAAGCTTATTGCCAAACTTATTTTGGCTTCGAGCCGTCCTGGCGATGTGGTTTTAGATCCTTTTATGGGCAGTGTTGTGGCGCAGAAACTGGGTCGTCAGTACATTGGCATCGAGCAAGAAGAGGAGTATTGCCTTCTTGCACTAAAGCGACTTCAAATGGCTCAAAAAGATGATTCCATCCAGGGATATCGTGATGGAGTTTTTCTCGAGAGAAATGAATAGAAATTGTATATTTTAGACTTTCTTATACGTAAAATATACAGAAATAGGTGCTTTCTTGGTACGG
>JAUNCV010000160.1:0-3911 GCA_030526445.1 Bacteroidales bacterium
CATGGCACGACTCCAACCATATTCTGCGGTTTTGCGCACATAGAACAGGGCTTTGCTTCTATCGTTCTTAACCTTATCAAGGATTAAGCAATGATGCTTCCAAGGAATTTGAAATATTCCCCCAAGTTGGTGGAAAAAGTCTGTAGATGGTGATTCTTCTATTTTTCCACCAACCTGATGGAAAAATATATCTACCTCATTATAAAGAAGATAGAATTTCTTGCAATAATACAAATTTGATTTCGAAAAGCCTTCAACGCCTGGCAATTCCTTACGAATATCTATACTGAGCTGGGTGAGTACACGTTGTCCCCATCGCTCCTCAGCATGAAGTTCTACAAGATCCTTTCCGAGCAGAAAATTAAATCTTATCTGTTCTCTATTCACTTTCACAGCAGCCTTGATTTGGCTCTGCCTATAGCGCAATGCCAGATCTTTCACCCATGAAAGATATTCTTTGTCGATGATGGTCAGATTATGATTCTCCATTTGTTATGTTTTTATTGAGTGTTCTAAGCAAGCAAAAGCACTTGTGGCTGCAAAGATACGCCATTCGGCCGGAATAACCAAAGGTTATGGGGTGAAATGTGATTTGAGGCACATAAAATGGGTCGGATTGCATAAAATGACGGGCTTAGTTCGGTAATCTGGAAATCTGAAAGTCTGAAACTCTGGTTGTTTTTTTTTGAACGGAAATGACCGGAAATGAGAACGATTTATTCGAAAATCGGGAAATCGGGTTGAGGCTAAACGCTACAGATCCTTCGATAAACTCAGGATGACACCCCTAGTTAGTGAGGAATTAGGAGTGATGGGTTGATGAAAGAAATAGAATAAAAATGAATGCCACCCGAACCGCTTGTGGGCTTGGGTGGCATGTATAGGATAGACATTGCACCTTGTTAGTTTTTCAACAAATATCATCTATTTTCACTTGAAGATCCTCAAGAAGTTTTCTATCTTCTTCATCAGCTAACTGTGCTTGTCACATCATATTCCTTGCCATCAGAGGCAGTTGTTAAGTATTGCTTAATAACTGAAGTTGCATCTAACTCACCCTCTTTCAATATCTTAGCTACATGCATAGCAATGTTTGGAATCGAGGTTCCAAACAAGGTCGCAATCTGCTGTTGATTAAGCCAGACGTTTCCGTCACGACTCATCAAGGCAACATTAATTTTACCATCTTTCGAGTGATAAATGATAATGTCGTTTTGCTCACCGGAAACGGTTGGTAGTAAATCTTTATCCAGAGACTTTCCCATAAAAGGCATTGGTTAGAGTGAAACATTGTGCTGCAAAGATAGGGAGAATATTGCACTCTGCAAAATAAATGAATGTGTTTTTTCTTTGAAAACATTAATTACCGCCAATGAACGTGCGACGAGTGAGGAGTCAAACTTCGTCTTCTACATTACCATGCTGTGCCAAGAAGAAGCGTTTCTGCTGCTCTATCTCTCGACGTAACTCCTCCTCTGTTGGCATGAAAGCCATGTATTTTGAGGCAAATAGCTGTTCGCTCTCATGAAGCACAGAATAGCGAGCAATGTCCTTATCTGTTTCTGTGCAGAGCAGAACGCCCAAAGTTGGATTATCGTCATCACCCTTCACAAGATCATCGTACATGCGCACATACATATCCAACTGTCCAACATCCTGATGAGTCAGCTTATGTGTCTTCAACTCAAAAAGAACAAAACGCTTCATACGGAAATTGTAGAATACCAAATCGATATAATAATCTTCCGTGTCGGTCTTTATGTGCTTCTGTCTGTCAACAAAAGCAAAGCCTCGGCCCAGTTCCATGATGAATTGTTTCAGGTGATCAATTAGGGCCTGCTCAAGCTCTGTCTCATCAAATTTGCTGTCTTTGCGAAAACCCATAAACTCTGCTACAACCGGGTTCTTGATGTATGCCTTCGGATCTTCACCTTCGATGACAGGCGCAGGAAGTTCCAGTTGCTGGCGTTGCGAAGCCATCATGCGCCCATAATATTGGGTACTAACATTACGCTCCAGAGTGCGAGTGCTCCACATCTGTTCCGATGCCTCTTTGAGATACCAGAGCCGACCTTCGGGAGTAACTTCTCGCATAATGATGCGCAAATGAGTCCATGACAAATTGCGAACGCGCGCGTTCGTTTTTTCCAAGTCCTTAAAACACAGGTAAAATTTCCTATATAACTCAAGGTTTCTTCGCGAGTATCCTTCGCCAAACTCAAGAGTTAACTCCTTTGCCAAATTGGCAATAAGTTTTGTACCATACTTTGCTCGGACCTCTCCCTGCTGCTCTTCTTCCACAATGCGCTTGCCAATGCTCCAGTTGGTGGCAATTACCACCTGGTTAACTGCAGCATAGGCTTGCTGTCGTCCCTTCTCTATGATGTTGCGAATGTCGGTCAAAACATCGCCATACTTTATCATTTCCGCCATACTAACATCTCTTGTCATTATATTCTGCTGCAAAGATAGGGAGAATATTGCACTCTGCAAAATAAATGAAGGTGTTTTTTTTTGAACAACGTAAATATCCGGAAATGAGAACGATTTATTCGGAAATCTGATAATCTGGAACTCTGAAACTCTGATTGAGGCAAAACGCTACAGATCCTTCGATAAACTCAGGATGACACCCTTAGTTAGTGAGGAATGAGGAGTGAGGAATGATGGATTGATGAAGAAAATCACCCCAGCCATCGGCGTGACGGCTGGGGTGAGTATATTTTGGGTACACTATTATGTTTTTTTTATTCATCCTCTTCGTAGTAATAGGAATAGTCGATGCCTTTCATGAACATTTCGCGGCTATTGATATCGTCGGTCAGGGCGGATTTCAGAAGGCGCTTGATGTGTGTTGCATCGGCTACACTCTCTGTCATGGCCGTTAGATATTCGTTTTTGGCTATTTTGCTCCAGTCGATGCACTGATGAAGACGGGACTTGAGCATGAGGTCGAGCCAGATGCGGGTTGTGCGGCCATTGCCCTCCATGAATGGGTGGCAGACGTTCATTTCTACATATTTGTCGGCAATCTCTTCGAAGGTGGTTTCGGGCATGCGTTCTACCACTTCAAGCTGCTGGGGCAGATATTGTGCTAAACAGAAAGTGAAGCCTCCTTTCGAGATGGTTTTGGTGCGAATCTGGCCGGCAAAGTCGAAGAGACCTCCAAAAAGATAGGCATGAATTTGCTGCAATCCTTTGACGGTTCCCACGGGAATGGCTTGGAGCAGGCTGCTCTCGAAAAGTGCATAAGCTTTCTTGCGACTTTGCCCGTCAAGACTGTTGTCGCTATATGTGAACCAATCTAAAAACTTGGTGGCACGGGTGTTTGGAAAGGATTTGGCAAGTTTTATAATTCCTTCTGCATCAAGGACATCGGTATTATATTTCTTACCATCAGCTGCACGAAGTTTCAGTTGGGTAGTGGCACTAACCAACTCGTTGTTTTCTTTCTTCAGCTTTGCTTTGAGATACTTCCAATAGTTTCGGGTTTTCTCATAGTCGTCTTGCTGATTTAGCACACCAACGGTATCGAGCACTGAGAACCACCATTTGTTCTCTTGCTCGTCCCACACCGCGCGAATATGGCGGTCTTCGTAGATGCGTAAAGAAATCTTGTCCATTGAATAAGTTATGATTTTGTCACTGCAAAGATAGGGAGAATATTGCACTCTGCAAAATAAATGAAGGTGTTTTTTCTTTGAAAACGTAAATATCCGGAAATGAGGACGATTTATTCGAAAATCGGGAAATCTGATAGTCGGGAAATCGGATTGAGGCAAAACGCTACAGATTCTTCGATAAACTCAGGATGACACCCTTAGTTAGTGAGGAATGAGGAATGAGAAGTGGGTGACGGAAGTCATTCAGTCATTCAGTTTGTTTTTTGAATATATGCACTTTGGTGTTTT
>JAUNCV010000160.1:3921-4794 GCA_030526445.1 Bacteroidales bacterium
TATATTATATATTTATATATATTTATAGTATAGTAAGAGAGAAGTAGGTATAGTTCGGGAAAAAGAACTGAATGAATGAATGCGTTATGATATGCTTTTGCCCCTGCAGGGCGTATTGCCCGATGCTTTATCTGAACCCAGGGTGCCGTTCGCTGCTATGCAGCTCTCTCTGCCCCGGGCTGGGAGCTTTTGGGCCTTCAGCCCGTTGCCCTTGTTCCGCAAAGCTCCACGCGAGCAGAGCTCGGAGCAGGGCGCTGGTAGTCAATTCATTTACACCTACGCTAAAGGCACATAAGTACCTGCGGAAATGGGGCTTTATGATGCGGAAAAATGATTGTGATGTGCGAAAAAATGAGTATCTTTGCCATGCTAAAATAAAGGGAGAAAAAGGGACTCTATAAGGCCCGATTCTGGGCTTCTATTAAGACCGACGTCGGTCATCTATTAAGCCTCGCCTCGGTCTTAATAGAAGCCTGAAAAAGCCCTCTATAAGGCACGTATCCACAGGGCCTAATTTCTGTATAAGCCCGGTCATAAAATTTTATTACATCATGATCAATTACAGTATTTGTATGCGTTCGGTGAATCCGAACCTCATCGAGATCAACATGGCGAAGAGCCGTATCAAGAATGCGAAGGCAGAGGGCAAGCAGCCCGAGAAGGCTGACCTGGACCTCGTGGCCACCGAGAAGCAGAACGCGTTCGCTATCGCTCAGTATGGCGATGTGATGACCATCGAGAAGTTCGCCCGCCACATTTCGAGCCACGGATGTGTTTATTCGAGAGCTGACATTAGCGCGATCCTTTACCTTGCCGTGGACTGTATGCGCGAGATGCTCCTGGAGGGTAAGAAGGTGCGCCTCGGTGACCTCG
>JAUNCV010000161.1:0-1154 GCA_030526445.1 Bacteroidales bacterium
CTGCTGCAGAAACCTCATCCTCAACGCCAGCGAGAACGCCGAGCTCAGCCTCAACGGTAACGTCGAACTGATGAGCGTACTCAACAACCTTCTTAGCGAGAGCTACGTTCTCCTCGTATGGGAGGTGTGAGCCGTCGATCATTACAGAAGAGAAACCGTTGTCGATGCACTCCTTGCAGATCTCGAAGCTATCACCGTGGTCGAGGTGAAGAACGATCTGTGGGTTCTCACAACCGAGCTCCTTAGCGTACTCTACAGCACCCTTAGCGAGGTTGCGGAGGATGGTACCATTAGCATAAGCGCGAGCGCCCTTAGATACCTGCATGATTACTGGAGACTTGGTCTCAACTGCAGCCATTACGATAGCCTGCATCTGCTCCATAGTGTTGAAGTTGAATGCTGGGATAGCGTAACCACCAGCTACTGCCTTCTTGAACATCTCGCGGGTGTTAACAAGGCCGAGTTCTTTGTAACTTACCATAATAGTTTTATTAAATATGTGGATAAATAAACCAAATTTTTGCGGTTTGCGGTTGCAAAGATAGCAGATTTCTGCTTATAACTGGCAATTTTGAGTCCAATTTTGTATATTAGCAGGCTGTTTTTTACAAAAAGTAAGTTTCATTTAGCAAAAAAACGGCAAAAAGTTTGGAGGTTTAATCAGGTTGCTTTATCTTTGCGCCGCGTAATTAAAAATCGTGACGACAATGAATAAGTATTTCCGATTTTACTTTTATTATTACTTTGCAGATAAATGTAAGGTCGGGTAGTTGCGTGTATGTAAGGACTTTAAACAACTATAAACAGATATACTCAATCCCGACCATGAACGTGGTTGGGATTTTTTTTGTATCTGATTATTGGACGATTTAGATAATATAGAATATATGAGCAAGTTGAGAGTGGCCATTCAGGGCCAAGAGGGATGTTATCATGAATGGGCTGCCCGACAGTATTTCGAGGGCCAAGACCTTGAGGTGGTGTGCTGCAAATCGTTTCAGAGCGAGTTTGACACCATGGCCCAGGATGCAACGCTTTTGGGCATTGTTGCGATTGAGAACACCATTGCAGGCAATATTCTGGCCAACCACGAGCTGATAAGAAACAGTCAGCGACAGATTATCGGCGAGCACCGACTGCATATCAGCCATGTG
>JAUNCV010000161.1:1164-4759 GCA_030526445.1 Bacteroidales bacterium
AAGCTCGAGGATGTGGTTGAGGTTAACTCGCACCCGATAGCCCTTTTGCAGTGCGAAGTGTTCTTGCAGAGCCAGTTGCCTAATGCCAAGGTTGTGGAGATGGTTGACACCGCAGGTTCGGCCAAGATTATCAAAGAACAGAACCTGGTGGGACATGCAGCCATCTGTTCAGAGTATGCAGCCGAACTCTATGGCATGGAGATTCTGGCGCGTGCCATTGAGACCAACAAGCGTAACTTCACCCGCTTCCTCATCTTGCAGGACAAATATGACACCCCGCTTGTGGAGCGTAAGGATGTGAACAAAGCCAGTCTGGCCTTTTGCGTGCGACACCAGCAGGGCAGCCTCACCAAGGTGCTTACCATCTTGTCGTTCTATGGCATGAACCTCACAAAGATTCAGTCAATGCCTATCATTGGCCGTGAGTGGGAATATCGTTTCTTCGTAGATTTGACTTTCGACGACTATACCACTTACAGAAAGGCTATTGATGCCATTGTTCCTTTCGCCACCGATTTTCAGATTCTTGGCGAATATGCAGAAAAAACAGAAATCGTAGATAAATAATGAAAGAGATAAAGCCGGCTGACCGAATCAGCCATGTAGAAGAGTACTACTTCAGCCGCAAGCTGAAAGAGGTAGCAAAGATGAACCAGGATGGCGGCCGACCAGTCATCAGTCTCGGTATTGGCGGCCCGGACTTCAAGCCATCGCCCGAAACCATCATGTCGCTGCTCGAAGATGTGATGAAGCCAGATGCTCACAGCTATCAGAGCTATGTGGGTTTGCCAGAGCTGAGAAAAGCCTGGGCATCGTTCTATAAAAAGTGGTATGATGTAACTTTGGACCCTGCTTGCGAGATGTTGCCACTCATTGGCTCGAAAGAGGGCATTATGCATGTGACCATGGCCTTCATCAACCCAGGTGACAAGGTGCTGGTGCCCGATCCGGGTTACCCAACCTATACGAGTGTGAGCAAGCTTTGTGGCGCTGAGATTGTGAAATATGATCTCACCTACGAAAACAACTGGGAGCCCGACTTTGAAGCCCTCGAGAACACTCCCGGCATTGACGATGTCAAGCTGATGTGGGTCAACTACCCACATATGCCAACCGGCCACTGCGCTTCGACCGAACTGCTGCAGAAGATTGTGGATTTTGGCAAGCGACACAATATTGTGATTGTGAACGATAATCCTTATTCGTTCATTCTTAATGACACACCTATGAGCATTCTGCAGATTGAGGGTGCCAAGGACATCTGTCTGGAGTTTAACTCGATGTCAAAGAGCCACTCGATGGCAGGCTGGCGCCAGGGCATTGTTTCGGGCAAGAAAGAATTTATCGACTGGATTATTCGCGTAAAGAGTAATGTGGATAGCGGCATGTTCCGTCCGATGATGAAGGCGGCCATCACTGCACTCAACAATCCAGCCGAATTTTACAAGCGACAGAACGAAGATTATCAGGTGCGCCGAATTGCAGCCGAGCAGATTATGTTGCACTTGGGCTGCGAGTTTGACCCCGAACAGCGAGGACTCTTCCTCTGGGGACGTATTCCTGACAGTGCTCCTGACTGTGAATCGATTACCGAACCAGTGCTGCAGAAAGCGCGTGTATTTATTACCCCAGGCTTCATTTTCGGCAAGAATGGCGAGCGTTTTATCCGCATCAGCCTTTGTGCACCGTTCGAGAAGATGCAGGAAGCACTGCTGAGAATTCAGGCTGCAGGCTTATAAGGTCATCGGGAAATCAGAAAGTCTGGTTGTTTTACAAAAAGAAATATAAATAAATTTAAAGATATAGAATTATGGAAATGGAATTCGAATCAATCCTTCTGCCAGGAATTGACGCAAAGCGCCCATTGGTGATTGCTGGTCCTTGCAGTGCAGAGAGTGAAGAACAGGTTATGGAAACTGGCCGCCAGTTGGCTGCACAGGGTATCAAGATCTTCCGCGCAGGTATCTGGAAGCCACGTACCAAGCCAGGTGGTTTTGAGGGTGTTGGCGTTATTGGTTTGCCATGGTTGCAGAAGCTCAAGGCAGAGACCGGTATGTACACCGCAGTTGAGGTGGCTACCAAGGCTCATGTCGATGCAGCCCTTGCCTTCGGTGTAGATATTCTTTGGATTGGTGCTCGTACCACTGCTAATCCATTTGCTATGCAGGAGTTGGCCGATGCCCTTCAGGGTCATGATGTGCCAGTGCTCATCAAGAACCCAGTGAACCCAGACGTAGAGCTCTGGATTGGTGGCATTGAGCGTATTTATCGTGCCGGTATCAAGAAACTTGGTGTCATTCACCGTGGTTTCTCGAGCGCAGACAAGACCATCTATCGCAATGTTCCAAACTGGCATATCGCTATTGAGTTGCGTCGCCGTTATCCTAACTTGCCAATCGTTTGCGACCCATCGCACATTGGTGGTCGTCGTGACCTCATCAAGCCACTCTGCCAGCAGGCTATGGACCTCGGCTTTGACGGCTTGATTGTAGAGAGCCACCGCAATCCGGATGAAGCATGGAGCGATGCTAAGCAGCAGCTCACCCCAGAGGCACTCAAGCAGGTGCTCTCAGAGCTCGTGGTTCGTGACACCGTAAAGACCACTGAGGACTTGGTGAGCCTGCGTCAGCAGATTGATGAGATTGACGACAAGATTCTTGAGATTCTTGCTAAGCGTATGCGCCTCTCAGGCGAAGTGGCTCAGTACAAGAAAGAGAACAACATGCCAGTGCTTCAGGCAGGCCGTTATGACGAAATCCTCACCAACCGCTCAGAGCAGGGTGCTCGCATGGGCATGAGTGCAGAGTTTGTAAAGGAGGTATTCGAAGCTATTCACGCAGAGTCTGTTCGCAAGCAGATTGAAATCATCAATAAGTAATGAGAATACTTATATTAGGTGCCGGCAAGATGGGCATGTTCCTGGCCGATACCCTGTGCATGGAGCACGATGTAGCAGTGTATGCCCGTCGTGCCGAGAGCCTGAGGTATTGCCTCAATGTGCGCCGCTTCCTGACCATGGAAGAGATTGAGGAGTTCAATCCTGAATTGCTCATCAACTGCGTCACCATCAAGAATACGCTCACAGCCTTCGAGCAGGTATTGCCACACATTGGTAAAGACTGCGTGCTGAGCGACATTGCTTCGGTCAAGACAGGTTTGCCAGAGTTTTATGCCAACTGCGGACATCGCTATGTTTCGACCCACCCAATGTTTGGCCCAACTTTCGCCAACCTTGCCGATCTGAGTCAGAACTATGCTATCATCATCAAAGAGGGTGACACTATGGGCAAAGCCTTCTTCCGCGAAGTTTATGCCAGCCTCAAGCTCAACATTTACGACTACTCGTTCGAAGAGCATGATGAGACCATTGCCTACTCTTTGAGCATTCCGTTTGTTTCGACCCTCGCCTTTACTGGCGTCATGAAGCCACAGGATGCACCGGGCACAACCTTCAAAAAGCACATGGCTATTGCCCGCGGCTTGTTGGGAGAGGATGATTATCTTTTGACCGAGATTCTTTTCAATCCTAATTCGCCCAAGCAGATTGACCAGATCATTGATCGTCTCAAGCAGCTTTCAGAAATCATCAAGCAGC
>JAUNCV010000162.1 GCA_030526445.1 Bacteroidales bacterium
CTATATTATTAACCCAAAATGTTACAAACGATGAAGATTTTTAAGTATCTCCTTGCAGCCGCTCTGGCCTTCACCGCCACTGCAGCTTCGGCCCAGATGCACGAGACCGATGACTACACTCGTCTCCAGGCCAGCTTCACCATTGGTAGCCTCTCAAACAGCGGCGTGCCAAGCATCGACCCTAATGGCTTCTCACTCGGCGTTATTCAGGGCATCAACGTGGTTGAGCACCTCCCAGTTTTTGTCGAAATTGGTGCCACCCTCAACTGGATGCACAGTGCTGCCGACTACTACAACCTCATTGATCCCAAGGATCGTGGCGATCGCAAGTACACCAACATGAACATCGCCATCCCTGTCAATGGTGTTTACAAGTTCGCCATCAACGACATTGTCTCAATCAATGCACATGCGGGTCTCAACCTCAAGGTCAACTTCTTCGCTAACGAGAAGGTCAATGGTGAGAAGATTAACTACCTCAAGAAGGACGATATGGGCGGCCGCGACAACCGTGGTAACGTCTTCCAGCTCGGTGGCCAGGTAGGTCTTGGTGTCAACATCAAGCAGATCTACATTGGCTACCAGTATCAGACCGATTTCATGAAGCTCGTCAAGTGGCCTGTCAGTGGCGAAAAGTATTTCCTCCACAACAACTACATCACCGTAGGCTTCACTGGCGACTTCTTCGAGTTCTAAGAAACAGGACTTACAATTTGCTCCTAGCTTTGCGTAACAAAGGCAGCGGGCTGAAGGCCCAGCGAGCTCCCAGCCCGGGTCCTCGCAGCAATAAAGAAGGGTTGATAACCCTTCGCGAGAAGACGAACCTTTAGGTGAGGGACCAGAGTGAGCTGCAAAGCAGTGAACGCCACCCCGGGTTTAGGCCAAAGCAAGGGATATACGCCCTGAAGGGGCAAAAGCCTATATTAACAAACATAGCACAGCAGATTTCCCCTCTGCTGTGCTATTTCTTTTCACATTTCACATTTCACGTTTCACACCCTCTTCATCTATACTATTCTCCTCAAATGCACCTCCGAAGGTGCATATTTGTATCATATGTGCACTTTTTGTGGTGCATTTCTGCTGTTTTTATGGCGAAATATGAGTTTAATTGAAACTTTTTCCTTATATTTGCACCGTGAAAAGTGCATATCTATGCTTTATACGCACCTTCTGTAGTGCAACTTTAATAATGATATACTATGATAGATAATTCATTACTGCAGTACATGCATGAGCAGTTATCGCTCGTAAGTGTAGGATTTAAGCGATACATGTACGAAAAGATTGACTGGAACCTTCGTCTTGTAGGTTTGGTGGGCCCTCGTGGTGTTGGAAAATCCACCATGGTTCTGCAGCATATCCTTGAGACCATGCAGCAAGAGAAGGTCTTGTATGTTTCGGCCGATCATAGTTACTTCCTCAACCATTCGCTCATTGAGCTTGTTGACACATTCGTAAAAGAGGGAGGCGAACATTTATATATTGATGAGGTGCATAAATATGAGGGCTGGTCACGATCGCTCAAGCAGATTTATGATACCCACCCGGGGTTGAAGGTCATGTTTACAGGCTCCTCAGTGCTCGATATTTTGGCTGGCGAAGCCGATCTGAGCCGACGTGTTGTGCAATATTCCATGCAGGGACTTTCTTTCCGAGAGTATCTTGATCTGTTTCATGGCATCAAGGCCCCACTGCTGACCCTTGCCGACCTTGTCAGCGGCAAGTCTATCACCATTGATGGGCTGCAGCATCCGCTGCCCTATTTTCGCGAATATTTGCAAACGGGTTACTATCCATTCTCGCGCG
Organism: Bacteroidales bacterium; assembly: GCA_030526445.1. Classification (GTDB taxonomy): domain Bacteria; phylum Bacteroidota; class Bacteroidia; order Bacteroidales; family UBA3663; genus Liminaster. The sequence goes on from JAUNCV010000162.1 coordinate 1,810, forward strand.
AAGGCGCCTTCTTCACACGTCTTGATCAGGTCATTACGCAAACCACAGAATATGACATTCCAAGGTTCGCCAACATGTCGTTTACCACGGGTCGAAAGTTGCACCGCTTGCTAATTATTCTTTCGCAAACTGTGCCTCTCAAGCCCGAATACACCAGTCTTGCCAATGCCATCAAGTCGAGTCGTAACGATGTTCCAGACTTCCTGCTGCTACTCGAAAGAGCACAGATGATAGGCCAGCTTCGCGACGAAACAGGAGGTATTCGTGGATTGGGAAAAATTGAGAAGGTATATCTTGACAATACCAATATGATGACAGCTTTAGTGGGCGATGCCTCAGATATTGGCACAGTGCGCGAAACCTTCTTTTACAACCAGACGCGTGTTGTTTCAGACGTTATTTCGTCAAAGGAATCAGACTTCTGCATTGGTCAATACACATTCGAGGTAGGTGGCAAAAACAAGAAGCGCAAGCAGATAGCCGATATTGCCAATGGCTTTGTTGTCAAAGACGATGTTGAATACTTCCTGCCAGGCATCATTCCACTTTGGGCCTTCGGCTTGTTATATTGAGCAGCGCCCCTAAAAACTAAATGCCAAAAACTGCGCTGATGCAGTCTTTGGCATTGTTATTAGTGTTTCATTCCACGTTTCACATTTCACACCCTTTGTTTACTTTTTTTTCTTACAAATGGCAGAATATGATATATTATATTTTGCCGAATGAGTGCATCATATATTCATCCTCATATGCTGCCATCTGGTGAGCAAGGGCACCGATTTCCCGGGTATAATCATTGTCCATTTCTGGTTCGAGCATACCATTAGCCGTTGCTTCGGCTATCAAAGCATTCACTTTTTCTTTAATGGCATCATATTCGATGCGTGTTGTAATTTTGTTTCCCATATACCATCATTCATGTAAAGAAGGAGTAATCACAAGTCGCCAGGTATTGTCCTTTTCCACGCGCGATATGTAGCCTTTCTCCGTCAGTTGCTTAATGTGTTTGTTGATAGCCGACACATTGATGCCAACCACTTCAGCCAGCTGTGCAATGGTTATATCAGGCTCCTCATACATAAGGTTAAGTATCTTGCTGGTCGATGCGCTTCTGAACTTAATTCTTTCGCCATCAAACCACCACACATTATCGCCTCTTTCGGTCAGGAATTTTATGTTATAGGTCACCTCCTCCACAAAGAGGTTTGTGAAATATGTGAGGAACTGTTGTATCTCGCGTTTCGTGGCATGAGCGCCTTGCGATGGGTTGCTTCCCACCGTCATATCTGTTTTATGAAGCGCCTCAAGATAATCGGCCTTCTTTCTGCTTCGCACCACAATCATAGGGTATCCGTGGCGCGAAAGGATGTAATTTACCATCAGTCGTGCAATGCGACCATTTCCATCCTCAAAAGGATGAATTCGGATATATCGATAGTGAAAAATGGCCGCTAACTCAATAGGCGAGAACTTCCCTGACTGTTCAGCCTCGTTATACCAGTTCACCAGATCGCTCATTAGGGCAGGCGTCTCCTCGGGCGAAGCATATTCAAACCTGTCGCCATAGCGTGTTATCACACTGTTGGGTCGCGTCTTATATTGCCCCGCATGTATCACATAGCTTGTTGTGGGGCCACCCGGCAAATTTCTATACACCGTATAGTCCTCACGCAAAAGTGTCTTGTGCAGTGTTCTGATAAAGTTTTGTGTCAGCGGGAAGTCTTTGAGCGAAGCCTCCTCAGTCATCATCTTCAGGCCCACATTGCTGGCAGTCATCTCTTGCACATCCTTCACCTCAGCTTCGCCCACAATCTTGCCAAACAGAAGCAGAATTTCGGTTTGGCCATACGTCAGCGTATTTCCCTCAATGTGGTTACTGTTATAATTGAAGTCAATGGTAAAACGGCGGCTCAGCATCTCTTGGTCTCTGTCCGAAAGCGGTTGAAGGGCCCTCCATTTGCTCATTACTTGTTCAACTTTATTCATATTCTTGCAAGAATTGGTGTTAAAAGGTAGACACTGTCCACCTTTCAGTGCATTTTCTTGCATCTTGGTGGCGCATCTCAGTTATTTCGCCACAAAGGTAGCGCAATAGTTTCATCCATGCAAATTTTTGTGGCAGAAAGTGTATGTTTTGCAGCAAAATAACCCAGATTGCTTTGGGCCCCTAAAAACTAAATGCCAAAAACTGCGCTGATGCAGTCTTTGGCATTGTTATTAGTGTTGTCATTCCACGTTTCACGTTTCACACCCTTTGTTTACTTTTTTTCTTTAATGGCATCATACTCGATGCGTGTTGTAATCTTGTTTCCCATATACTATCATTCTTGCAAGAATTGGTGTTAAAAGGTAGACACTGTCCACCTTTTAGCGCATTTCATTCGAAGAAAAGGTCAAAGTTCTGTTAGCATAAAAGCCATATAGAATGGAAGGGTGAGTGTCTGTTCGCTACGTCCAATGTTATAGTCTCCTACCTTCAGTGCGTTGAAGACGTGGTACTTTTCGGGATGCTTCAATAGAGTTTTTAGCGATTTGGCATTGCCAGTTTTGGCTTTGCATTCTAATGGAGTACTCTTGCCTTTGTATCGAATTACGAAGTCAATCTCTATGCTGTCAGGCTTCTGGAAGTAATAGAGTTTTCTGCCCATTTTGCCCAAAATATCGGCCAATACATTTTCGTAGATAGCACCTTTGAAACTTTGCAGGTTGCCTTGCAGAATGTCGGCTTGTGTGCCTTCGTCGAGCATGCTGATAAAAAGACCCGTGTCGGCCATGTATATCTTGAAGCAGTCGGGGAGGGCATTCCCGCTCAAGGGCAGCTCCGGAGTCAGCAGGTTATGGCATCTGCGTACTATGCCAGCG
>JAUNCV010000163.1 GCA_030526445.1 Bacteroidales bacterium
CCACCTATTATGCCTACTACGGCTGTGGGCAGTACCCAATCCTGCCAGCCTCCAGTATCATCATCGTCGGCTTCGGTGTCGATGGTAGTCGATGTACTGGCGTTGTCCCTATCATCTTCAAAAGGATATTTATCTAAGGCGGTGATAATCAGATCAACTTTATCAATTTCTGCAAAATCAGCATTTTCGTCTATATACCACCAACCGACAACTCCATCACTATCTTCATTTGGATCAGCTACAGATTGAGTGCCTGGGACATGTTTAGGTTCTTCACCAGGATTATACAAAAATTTCTTTCCGTAACTTACAATTTTAATTCTCAATTTTTCGCCAACCTCATTCAAATTAAGAGTCTTCTCAAACGGGTTGTCTGCCTCAAGTCTCCCGGAATAAATAAGTTCTTCAGATTTATTAACTTTTTTACGATATATTTTTATGTCAGCATAAAAAATTTTGATTTTTTCACCAACTCCCAATTCTTTTTCTTTTTTAAGAGATACCCTTGCTCCTAATTCTTGTCCTTTTTTCACTAAAGAAAGTGTTGGCTCATGTAGAGCACCGCTTTCTTTTGATTTAGGATGATATGAGTATATGCCTCCCGTTATGTCATAGTTGATGGAAGATGGTATGCCCGAAATATTTGTAAGCTTGTACATACTGTAAATTTTACCCTCATATTCAAATTCTGTTGGTGGTAATTTGAAGGTGGGGATAATATTCTTTACATTTATATTTAAGTCTTTTTTACCTGCCCATGCTGTTTGCAGAAGCGCAGGCATAAGCATGAGCAGGAGAGTAAGGATTTTTTTTGAGAGCTTTGGGCAACAGAACATAAAAGGAGGAGTTAAAGGATTGGTGATGTTGAAGAAAAGGTTTAATTTCTGACGCGTCGGAACTTGATAGCGCTTGCCATCTCCTTGCCATCGTCCTCCACATAGAAAAGATAGGAGAAGAGCACGCCGTCGGAAGGAGAATACATCCACATGGCACCGTTTTCGCCTGAAGGAGTTTCGACCGAAATATTGCCACTCTCACGAATCATGTAGCGTCCTGAAAGCGAGGTTTTGCCGTTGAGGGTGAGTTTCATCTCTCCGTCGCCAAAGTAGAGGCAGGCGATGTTGGAGATGCGCATGTTTTGCTCTATGAGTTCGGCCACATCCATATTGCGGAGTTCTTCCACCTCGCTGAATGGAAACAAGGCCAGTCCAACCGACTCCCAAACACCACGATAGGCGGCTTCGTAGCGGTCAGTATCGATATCTACAATGCCATCTATGCCCTCAGTATCGCTCACAATAGGGTCACTGGTAGTACTTTCTTGTGCTACACTATTATCCTCAGTTTGGGTGTTATTGGTCTCTTCATCAACCAAAATATTAGGCGAAAAATAGGGCTTGGTGGTGGATTCTTCAGTCTTCACTTCGCCATCGCCCTTGAAAAAGCTATAGGCGGCTGTGCCTGCCAACACAAGGATGGTAGGAAGTGCTACCATCATGATTTTGCGAAGTAGCCCTGAAGAACGTGCCTTTTCTTTGTAGAATGGTGATGACTGTACAGGTTCGTCATCGTCATCATCTTTATCATCGTAGGCATAAGATGTTCTCTCTTCTTCGGTGTACGAAGTGCCACCTTCTACTGGGGCGCCACACTGCTGGCAGAAGTTATCGCCCTCGCGAAGTTCTGCACCACATTTAATACAATATGCCATAGTAATAATGTGTTATTTGAATAAATTGACGATAAAATCAAAAATCTCTTCTATTCTATCCAACCAATCTTTGCCCGAATCGACATAACTGAAAGAGGGGTTCTTCTCGGCAAAGTCTGGATCGATATAATGATAGTCTTGGGTAATATAGGCTATCAAAAGAATGGGCAAAAACACTACTGCTGTCCAAAACAAACTTTTCAAAAACGAAGGTTTCTGAGCAGGTGTAGCATTGCTGTTTCTTCTTTCTGATTCGCGCGCGGCTGCCTCCTCTCTTGCTTTTTTGCGTCTGCCTAATTCGGAGAGATTGACAAATTCACTACTTGAAGATGTCTGTGAAGAACTTGCTTCTGATGAAAAAGAAGAGGAAGACGTAACTCTTGTTCCGCACTTTGAACAAAATCTGGCATTATCAGGAAGCTCTGTGCCACATTGTTTACAGTAAAGCATAACAATTTGTTTTGACGTTGTTATTCTTTGGACCAAATACGGAGGTCAAGATTCAGTTGCTCAACTATATCGCCAAGCAAAGAAAGGGCATAGAGATCGTTCATGACGCTCTGCATGTCGTATTTGACCTCGAAGTGATCGGTTCCGGAGTTGAGCAGGATCATCATCTGATCGCCCAAGAAAGAGATGGCCATTTCGTTGTTGTCGAAGAACGAATGCAACTCCATGATGCGATGCTGAAGGCCTGGTGTGATGATGTAGCGTGCCTGCTGATCATCGGTAGTATAAGTAGTATAACGTTTTTCGAAGTCGATGTCTTCAAGTACACATCGGTTATATGACGAGAACATGCCGATGTCGAGATGCGACTTGTGGCTTGATAGAACCGTGTGGCCCTTGAAGTACTTGTTGAAGTCGGCAATGAAGACAAAGCCCTTGAGGTCAATGATGGTATCGGTGCCACCATTGCCGTCGTCCTCCGAATGGCTGATAACCACTTCACTGAACATGAAGTCGGTCTTTCCGATACGGCCTTCGATGGTATCCTCGCTGCTGAGGGTCTTGCCTTTATTAAACTTATAGAGCTTGGCATCCTTGAGCATCTGTTTCTTGATAAGCCCCTTAGCACTGTATGTGGCACCCGGAATGATGGTTTCGACCAGTTCGGGCACAACTTCAGCTTTGTAAGTCTTGTTGTGTCTGCTCTTGAAGAAAGTGTTGATCATGAAATAAGCCAATCCACCCAAGAACAGAGTGCATCCAATGGGCTCGGCCAGATTGCCTTTGCCATTCACAAGGACCAGTACCAATACAATGACGGTCAAGACAATGGCGATGTTGCGCGACTTCTTTTTATCGGCTGCTCGCCTTGCTTCAAGTTTCTCTATAGAACCTTGTATGGTTTGTTCCAGCCTATCTAATTTTTCTTTAGGAATCTGCATAACATAAGGATTTATCTGTTACGACGCATTTTGAATACTGGTGCCTCGCGTTCCTCATCGGCAGTCTCAAAGAAATCGACACGCTGGTAACCCATCATGCCCGAGATAAGATTGTTGGGGAACGTCATCTGGAAATTGTTGTATGTCTCAACTGCTGCATTGTAACTGCGACGCGATGCGGAAATCTGCTCTTCGGTTTCGTTGAGAGTGCGCTGAAGGTGCATGACATTCTCCGAAGCTTTGAGCTCTGGGTAATTCTCGACTGTGGCCTGGAAACCTCGGGCAAACTTGTGGACGGTGCTGTCGAGTTCCTGCTTCTGGTCCTGGCTCAACTTGCGGAAGGGAATAGAACGAAGTTCGGCCAATTTGGTGAGTGTGATTTCCTCATGATCCATGTAGCCGGCAACAGCTTCGACGAGGTTAGGAATGAGGTCATAGCGCTTCTTGAGCTGCACGTCGATGCCCGAGAAACATTTCTCGACCAGATTGCGCATCTTGACTAACTTGTTGTAAATACCAATGAAATAGAAACCTACGAGTACGAGAACTCCGATAATAATAAGTGTCATAATAGTATTGGTTTAGAAATTAAGAAAATATGATTTTTGAATTATTTATTCGGTAATCTTACAATTTTTGCCTACGTGCTTGACGATGTAGTCGGCTACGAAATCGAAATCGGCATCGTATGCATAGACCTGATTCTTGAACATACGCTCATTGACCTTGATTGTGTTGTGGCGACGTATGATCTGGACATCGCGTACCAAGTGCCATGCGCTGCTGATAGAAGAATGTCCCTTAACAAGCATGCCTTGACCAACACGGCCCACATTGCCCGTAGCAATACCCGCAAACATGAGAACGGCTGACATGGCCTGTGCCTTCTTGAACTGCTTGGGCATCTGAGTATGGGTAACGCCTTTTTCATCCATTTCGAACATAACGCAATAGCTCCAGCCATTGATGCCGGCCCAGATGACATAACTAAATGCGCCTAATATCATCATGATTGGGGTGAGACAAACAAAGACTTTAGCATAGCCCAATATATCGTCGAGCCAACGATAACTTGGGGAAGCGAAGAGCGTGATGATTGACAAAAGAAGAAATACGATAAAGAAACAGAAAGCAAGAACACGCAGGATGGTATAGAGTACTACAGGGTTCTTCATTAGTTTGAACTCGTAGTACCAATGGTACTTGCCATCTTTGCCCAAATAAATGTTTTCGGTAACCTGCTGTCCTCGATCCGTGTCTTGTTCTTTAGTAGAAGAAACTGGTGCACCACAGTTGCCACAGAATTTGGCTCCTGAAGGCAGCTGCTGTCCGCATTGTTTACATTTCATATTGCTATTGTTTTAAGTATATGGTAGATCGTGTTATCTCGTAAGGTTTTGACGCCTCAAAAGTACGAAAAGATGGGGAAAAAGACAAGAAAAAAGGGATTTTTTGACTAACAAAACGTACAAGAATGACTAACAAAGTGTACAAAACGCTAATAATAAAAGGGTTATAAAATCGTGTAACATGGTCAAAATGTAACATT
>JAUNCV010000164.1 GCA_030526445.1 Bacteroidales bacterium
AGACTATGTATGGGCGCTTCGTGATATCTCGTTCAAGATTGAGCAGGGCGATGTAGTAGGCATCATCGGCAAGAATGGTGCAGGCAAGAGCACCCTCTTGAAGCTCCTCAGCCACATCACAGCCCCAAGCACCGGCCATATTCAGTATCGTGGCCGCATTGCCTCATTGCTCGAAGTCGGCACCGGTTTCCATCCCGAACTCACCGGTCGCCAGAACATCTATATGAACGGCTCCATCATGGGCATGACCCGCAAGGAGATTGATCGCAAGCTCGACGAGATTGTTGACTTCGCCGGCGTAGAGCTTTACCTCGACACCCCAACCAAGCGTTACTCTTCGGGCATGCAGGTGCGCCTCGGTTTTGCCGTTGCCGCCTTCCTCGAGCCAGAGATCCTTGTAGTCGATGAGGTGCTGGCTGTGGGCGATGCCGAGTTCCAGCGCAAAGCCATCGGCAAGATGCAGGATGTTGCTACTTGTGGTGGCCGCACCGTTCTCTTCGTTTCTCACAACATGGCCTCTGTCCGCCAGCTCTGCAAGAGCGGCATTGTGCTCAAGAACGGTATGGTCGAAATGACTGGCACTGCCGACGAGTGTGTTGATTTCTATATGGAAACCAGCATTGATGAATTGGTGGGTCATCGTGTGCTCGAAAATGGTAACCATCATCCAGGCTTTGCTCGTGAGGTAGAGTATCGTGAGGTCCGCATTCTCAACGATCATCGTTCCATGGCCAGCTATGAGCCTATTGAGCTCGAAGTCCTTCTGCATCGCAACATTCCCAATATCAAGGAGGTTGTTTTGGGCATCTTCTTCGATAACAGTGGCAATCAGCGCATCTCTGCCACCTATACCAACCCCATCGCTTTGCCTGCAGGTCAGGACGACTTCAAGGTGCGCATCACCATCCCTAACCACCAGTTGGCCAAGGGCTGCTACAATGTTAAGTTCAACATTCTCGATAGCTGGGACTTCCAGGGCAAGCCTCGTGAATACGATTCTTGCGAGCGCCTCCTGAGTTTCGAGGTCAAGTATGTCGATGCTCTTCACAAGACCGACTTCGTCTTCTGGCCACACCAGCACATGGGTAGCTTTGCTTTGGCTGGCACCAAGGGCGAACTTGTAAAATAAAACTTTTTTGTATGTCTCTTCTCTGGAACCGTCATACCCGCTCCCTGATGCTCCGTTTGGTGCAGCATCTTCCGTTGCATAAGGGGCGTGTCATGTGTGTCTGCTGGGGCGGCAAGCAGTATGGGTGTAACCCTAAGGCCATAACCGATGCCATTATGGCCGATGCTGAGGCCCGCTCGCAGTTCGAGGTGTGGTATGCCTTCTTCGAGCCCCAGAAGTTCCAGTCACAGTTGCCCAAGGGTGTTCGAGCCGTTGAGATAGGCTCGCTCCAATATTTCCGCCTTTTGGCTACCTCGCAGTTCATCATTGCCAACACCCGCTTTGGTGGTGGCATCTACTGGTCTTTCCCCAAGCGTAAGGGACAAATCTATATTCAGACCATGCATGGCCCCCAGGGTGTCAAGAAGGTTGAGTTCGCAGCTGTCGATACACTCCCAAAGGCATACATTGAGTCTGCCATGGAGGATAACCGTCGCACAGACCTGATGCTTTCCAATTCTGATTATAGCACAGAGCGCTGTCATTCGGCTTTCTTATACGAAGGCGAAATTCTTGACAAGGGTCTTCCTCGCAACGATGAGTTTATGCTGAAACTTGAGCAGGAGAGTCGTCCTGATTACCCATTCTCACTGGCATCGAAACATTATCTCGTCTATGCCCCCACTTTCCGTGCCAATGGCCGCCGTGATGTTTATCAGTTCAATATCGATAAAGTCATTGCTGCACTCGAAACGAAGTTCGGAGGAGAGTGGTACATCCGCATCAGTTCGCATCCTAATATGCGCAGCTATTATCATGAGATATATGATTTCTCGCATCCACGCCTTATCGACATCGGTGGCGATGATCTGCAGCAGCACCTTCTTACCAGCGATGCCTTGATGACCGATTATAGTTCTTCAGAACTCGATTTCTCATTGCGCCAGCTTCCCGTTTTTCAGTATTGCAAAGATCGTCATGATTATGACCGAGGCTTCTACCTCGAACCCTCGTCGCTTCCTTTCCCTTATGCTGAGACCGAAGAGCAGCTCATCGCTAATATTCTCCATTTCGACAACGAGAAATATCTTACCGATCTTGCCCGCTTCAACTCAGAGGTCATAGGTCTCCACGAATCGGGTCATGCCTCCGAGGCTGTTGTTAAGTGGATGCAGAAACATTTGTAGCCAAAGGTTATTCGTAATATGAAAATCTCCATTATCATTCCGGTCTATAATGTAGCCACCTACATCGAAGACTGTATGCAGAGCATCTGTCAGCAGACGTTCAAAGACTTTGAGGTCATTCTGGTCGATGACTGTGGTCAGGATAACTCTATTGCGCTTGCTGTCGCGGTTCTTCAGCAGCATGGCATTGAGCCTGTTGTTCTTCATCATCAGAAGAACCGTGGTCTCAGTGCAGCCCGCAACACAGGCATGGAGGTGGCACAGGGCGAATATGTCTTTTTTCTCGACAGTGATGACCAGCTGACTCCAGTGTGCTTAGCCTCATTGCTCCCAGAGGCCGAAAAGACGCATGCCGACATGACCTTCGGCGCCTTCGAGACCTTTGGCGATGAGCATCGTCAGTGCCACACCGATGGTAGCCTCTATGTCATGGCCTGGAACAAACTCTGCCGTCGTCAGTTCTTGCTCGATAACAAGATTCAGTTCATCGAAGGCCTTGTGCACGAAGACTGCCCCTGGAGTTTTGAACTCGAGTGCAAAGCTGGCAAAATTGCTTTTGTCTCTCAGATCACCTATCGTTACCTCATTCGCAACAGTGGCTTGCAGCGTGGCGGCGAGTTCACTCGTCATTATTACGCCTACTGCACCATTCTCCGGGCCTATGCCCACACCATAGCAGAGTGTCTTAAATTAGGACTTCGTTCCGAAGATGAGTTCATCGATTGGTTCGAGCGCCAGAAAGCCCTCCTCTTCGGCATGACCCTCGAGCGTGGCACTTCCGAGCAGAGCCGTGATATGTATCACCTCATTCGCTCGCTCAAGCCCCATCCAGATCTCTGCAAGCCCGATGCTCATTATTATCTCCCCGAGTTCCTCGGCTTCCCTCTTTATAAGAAATTCCATCGCTATCACCTTTGTTGAGAAATACTATGACATACAATTTTAACTATATCTTTCCTCAAATGGGAGAGGAGACCCTCAAACAAGCCTCAGTTCATAGGCGCATTGATAAAACTCTGGGTTGCCAATGCTTCGAAAATGCCTACGTCTTACCTTCCAAGGACCTTTGGAAGGATGGAAAGTGCTTTGGCGGAGTAGTGACCCAAGAGAATGCTTTTGTGGAGTCCTCTGCATGGCACGAAGGTAAAAGGTGCGATAAGTATGATTTCGACCCAGCCCAAGCTAAACATGAAAGTAGTGTGGCTATCTATATGGGCTTTTATTTTTCTTGTTGGGGACATGCTATTACAGACAACCTTAAGAAACTATGGTTCCTTGAGACCAATGAGTGCAAGTCTTTAATAAAGCAAGGTGCTAAGTTGATATATCTGACAACCAATAATAGTCCTCAGCCAGCTTATGTGAAGCGTTTGTTCCAGTTGGCAGGAGTGAATCTTGATGACTTTATCTTGGTAACAGAAATTACCCGTTTTGATAAGATTTTCGTTCCTGATAATTCCTTTATTGCGGATGAAGGACAACGATTTTTTACACAACCCTATATCGAAACCATAAACCGTATCAAATGGAATGTATCAGCTATGCTCTCGGGAACAGAAACACTGCCTTCAAAGATATATTTCACTCGTACGCATATCAAGTCTTTGCGCGATTGGGGTGAGAAATCTATTGAACGAGCTTTTCAAAAAAAAGGATATACTGTCATCGCCCCAGAGGAGGAGACCGTCGAGGCGCAGATAGCTTTCATGATGCATTGTACACATTTTGCAACCACTGAGGGATCCATCTCTCACAATGTGGTGTTCTGTGAGCCTGGTGTTGAGATTGCCATTGTGCGAAAGTGTAATGATGTGAATAAATATCAGATGGCCGTCAACGAAGTAGCAGATGTGAACGTAACCTATATTGATGCGCATCATTCAACAAAGACACCAGAGAAATCGCCATGGGTGGGTCCTTTCTATCTTTGCAAGAACCGTAACTTGGCCGCCTATTTACATCTCTCTTGTTTTATACCTTATTGGTTGCAGCCTTCATGGTGGATTTATAACATACAGGATACTCGTTTGTTTAAGCGAATACATAATAGATTAAAATTAATGTAGTAGTTGCAAGAATTTTTTCTTGACTTACTAAAGAAAAGAGAAACCCAGGATGCTTTCTATTAAATCCTCCCAAACCATAGCCAACTATCGTGTGCCTTTGGCTTTCGGAGTTTTGTTTGCACATATTTATGTCTTGGTATCACCATTGTTGGAGGGTGTTGGACCATCGACTTGTTTCGATCGTCTCTCTGTGTATTTGTTCTACCTTTGTTCAAATGTACTTCCTCCCGTAGTTGTTCCCGGATTTTTCTTGTTGTCAGGATCACTAGTGTCC
>JAUNCV010000165.1:0-2363 GCA_030526445.1 Bacteroidales bacterium
GACCTTATTGGTCAACCAGTCCTTACAAGCTACGCTCTCAAGACGGAGCACATTCTGGATGTACTTCTGCATCTCCGAAGCCTCGGCCACAACTGGAGCATAGTGGTGCTCAACGGTGGTGTCGTGCATGTAGGTCTTTGGAGCATGACCAAACATATCGGCCAATGAGAGGTCAATTGGCTTCACGCCATCCTTCTGCTCGAAGCAGAAACGCATATCGTTGGTAGCTTCGCCAATCACATAGAATGGAGCACGCTCGCGCTCAGCAATCTTGCGGCAGTAGTCAATGGCCTCGTCCTTGATGAGGAAGCCCATACGCTCCTGGCTCTCGTTGCCCGAAATCTCCTTGGCAGAGAGGGTTGGATCGCCGATAGGGAGCTTGTCCATATAGATCTTACCACCGGTGGCATCGATGAGCTCAGAGAGACAGTTGATGTGGCCACCTGCACCGTGGTCGTGGATAGAGACGATTGGGTTGTTGTCGCTTTCGCCGAGGGCACGCACTACGTTGTAGGCACGCTTCTGCATCTCAGGGTTGGCACGCTGCACAGCGTTGAGCTCAATGCCCGAAGTATATTTACCGGTGTTAACCGAAGATACAGCGCCACCGCCCATACCGATGCGGTAGTTATCGCCACCGAGAAGAACCACCTTCTCGCCTGGCTCAGGCTCGCCCTTGAGGGCATCGCGAAGCTTACCGTAGCCCACACCACCAGCAAGCATGATTACCTTGTCGAAACCATACTCGAGACGATCCTGTGGAGCTGCGCCTTCGCCCTCCTGATGCTCGAAAGTGAGGAGTGAACCGCAGATCAGTGGCTGACCGAACTTGTTGCCGAAGTCGGAGGCACCGTTCGAAGCCTTGATGAGCACCTGCTCTGGGGTCTGATAGAGCCATGGGCGCTCGGCCATGCCGTTCTCCCAGGTCTTCTTCTCATCGTTGCGTGGGTATGAGGTGATATATACTGCAGTACCAGCAATAGGCATCGAAGCCTTACCGCCACCCATACGGTCGCGAATCTCGCCACCAGTACCGGTAGCAGCGCCATTGAATGGCTCAACGGTGGTAGGGAAGTTGTGGGTCTCGGCCTTGAGCGAAATCACTGACTCGAACTCCTTCACCTCAAACTCAGAAGCGGTGGTTGGGTCAGCAGGAGCGAACTGCTCGATGACTGGACCCTTGTTGAATGCCACATTGTCCTTATAAGCCGAAACAAGTGCACCTGGGTGCTCCTTCGAGGTGAGCTTGATGAGGTTGAAGAGGCTCGATTCCTTTTCCTCGCCATCGATGATGAAAGTACCGCCGAAGATCTTGTGGCGGCAGTGCTCAGAGTTCACCTGGCTGAAGCCGAACACCTCAGAGTCGGTTAGCGGACGGCCTACGCGAGCCGAAACCTCGTTTAGGTAGTTAATCTCTTCGGGCGAAAGTGCCAAGCCCTCCTGCTTGTTATACTCCTCAAGATTCTCGATGTAAACAATAGGATCTGGCTGCTTGTCGATGGTGAAGCAATCCTGGCCGATGCCCTCATACAAACGCTGGAGCATAGGGTCGAACGAAGCGTTTTCGTCCTTCACAGGGAAATACTCCTCAATGCGGCTGATGCCCGAGAGGCCCATGTTCTGGGTAATCTCGACAGCATTGGTGCTCCAAGGAGTGATCATCTCACGACGAGGACCCACGAACCAGCCCTTGAGAGCTGACTCAGAAAGAAGGGTTGCATCACTGAAAAGCCAGCAGAGACGAGCGGTCTCATCGGCATTCAACTGGTGATTCACATCGACGGCAAGAACCGTTTTCGATGGTTGCTGGAAAAAGAAAACCATGATAAATATCGATTAATTTAACGTGAAATTTCGAAAAATGTCGCAAAAAACAGCCAAACGCATGTGCTATTTCTTAAATTGCGCGGCAAAAATAGTTATTTTTTTCTAAAAAACGAACATTTCTAAAAAATATATGTTATCTTTGCCCAAAAAATAACGCAAAATGCCCGTTTGGGCAGTCGAGCAGACAATGGAAGACCTCATCGCAACTGGCTCCCGGGCTTGTTTACAGGCTTGGGTGCGGTGCTTAGTGACCTTCTCTATGCACTTCTCTCAACCTTTGCCGTGAGTCTTGTTGTGAGCTGGATCGAAGACAACCAGACGGTGCTTCTCTTCCTCGCGGCGTTTCTCATTTCGGCCTATGGTGTTTATCTTTGGCGAAGCAATCCGGCATCGGCCTTAGGCAGCAATGACAAGGGGAAAAACATCAGCGAGATGCCCAAGCTGCGCGCCTTCCCTGGTGTGGGCATGATGCTCAAGTTCTTCTTCTCGGGCTTTGGTCTCACGGTGAGCAATCCGGCCATTGTGTTCTTTTTCCT
>JAUNCV010000165.1:2373-2629 GCA_030526445.1 Bacteroidales bacterium
CAGGTTTTATTTTTGTGGCGGCCGATAATTTCTGGCCTTTCTATCTGCTCTTCTTCATCAGTATCGCGCTTGGCGCTGTGGCGTGGTGGTTGCTCATCACCTGGATCATCAACAAGGTGCGCAATCACTTCAAGCTGCAAACGCTCAAAAATATCAACCGCTCCATTGCAGTCATCATGTTCATCATTGCTGTCTGGAGTCTTGGCAATGGCATCTATAATATAATAAGTAGCCTGTAAAGCCAAAACGAAAACTG
>JAUNCV010000165.1:2642-4629 GCA_030526445.1 Bacteroidales bacterium
AGATTGCATTCTGCAGACTCTTTGAACCCATCTAAAATGTCGCAAAAAATAGAATAATTAAGCAATATTTATTCATTTTGCGACATTTTTTGTGTTTTTTCTTGCATATTGTAGAAAAATTTGTAAATTTGCGCCGATTTATTCTAACATAATGCAACAAAAGATGGCAATTAAAATTATTCTGACAGTCCTTTTCTTCGGCATCATGATTGGTGTGGGACTCTATTCGCGCAAATCGGCCAAGAGTGTTGACGGATTTGTTTTGGGCGGTCGCTCCGTAGGCGGTTGGCTCACTGCTTTTGCCTATGGCACTTCCTACTTTTCGGCAGTGGTTTTTGTAGGTTATGCCGGCCAGTTTGGCTGGAAGTATGGCTTGGCTTCTACCTGGATTGGTGTTGGTAATGCCGTGATTGGTTCGCTGTTGGCATGGCTCATTCTGGCGCGTCGCACCCGTCTCATGACACAGCATATTCAGAGCCGCACCATGCCCGATTTCTTTGGCACTCGCTATAGCAGTCAGGGTTTGCGTGTGGCAGCCTCTATCATCGCCTTCGTGTTCCTTATTCCTTATACTGCGGGCGTATATATGGGCATCTCAAAGTTGTTCGAAATGGGCTTCGGCATTCCCTACGAGTATTGTGCCATGATCATGGCCGTGCTCACTGCCGTTTATGTAATACTTGGCGGCTACAAAGCTACCGCCATCAATGACTTCATTCAGGGCATCATCATGCTCTTTGGCATCACCACGGTCATTGCCGTTGTGCTCAATGGCCAGGGCGGCTTCACCGAGGCAGTGCACAAAATGGCGTTGCAGGTGCCTACCGAGTTCGATTTGGCTTCTGACAAAGCAGGCCTCTTTGCCAACTTCCAGGCGGGCGATTTTGCGTCGTGCTGGGGTCCTAATGCGTTGAGTCTCTTGGGCGTTGTGGTGCTCACCTCGCTCGGCACCTGGGGTTTGCCACAGATGGTGGGCAAGTTCTATAGCATCTCTGACGAGGGCGCCATTCGTCGTGGCACCATTATCTCAACCATCTTCGCCTTTATCGTGGCGGGCGGTTGCTACTTCTTGGGTGGCTTTGGCCGTTTGTTTGGCGAGCCAGCTATCATCGGTGGCAAGAAATATGCCTACGATAGCATTGTACCCTCTATGCTCGAGTCTTTGCCCGATGCCCTCATCGCGCTCGTCGTTCTGCTGGTGCTTTCGGCCTCTATGTCAACCTTGGCATCGCTTGTGCTCACCTCTTCATCAACCATGACGCTCGATCTCATTTATCGCGACAAGCATGCTACCGAAGAGGAGGCGCCCGAAGGCAATATTGACGACACTGTGGCCGAAAAAATTGAGCGTCGCAAAGTCATCATCATGCGTGTGCTCATTGTCTTCTTCATTGTCATTTCGCTCATGATTGCGCTCAATCCGCCACAGTTCATTGCCCAGCTCATGGGCATTTCGTGGGGCGCATTGGCGGGTGCTTTCCTTGCACCATTCCTTTTGGGTCTCTACTGGAAGGGCGTCACCAAGGCATCTGTCTGGGCTTGCTTCATCTGGGGCGTGGGTCTCACTTTGGTCAATATGCTTATGGGCAATGCGCTGATGAATCCTATTGACTGCGGTGCCGTAGCCATGGTAGGCGGTTTCGTCGTTGTGCCATTGGTATCGCTTGTTACCCCAAAGTTGAACGAAAAGAAAATAACTCATATCTTCAAATGCTATGAAAAATAAAGTTTTTGGCCTCATGGCCGCTGCTCTTCTGGCTGCTCCAGTAGCTGCCTTTGCACAAGATAAGAACGACGATGCCTACTGGGTGAAAGATGTCGTCTCGCGCATTCAGATCAATGGATATGCGCAGGCTGGCTACACTTCAACCCATCTTGATGGCACCAACACCAATACCTGGGATGTGAAGCGCACCCTGCTCTGGGCCAAAGCGCGTGTCACTGATCGCTGGTCGTTTCTCTTCATGCACGACTTCAACAGTCAGGT
>JAUNCV010000166.1 GCA_030526445.1 Bacteroidales bacterium
AATCTATCAGAAACCATCCAGTTTGGCTGACAACAGTCCTCGGTGGTGGTCTGGTTTTGATGATCATCATGTTCGGCTTTGATGATTACAGCGGTCTCTTCAACGGCGGCCGTGACACTGTTCTCTCAATCAATGGAAACGCAGTTAAGCATGCAGACTACGAGATGGCACGCCAGCAGAAGGCAGACTTCCTCAAGGCAACCCAGGGTATGGATGCAAGCAACGCTGAGGCAAATCACTATGTGAACAATCTTACCTATAGCGAATTCGTACATGATGAGATTTTCGCTCCTGCATACGAAAACGCAGCTATCAGCGTGAGCCCTTATGAGCTCGGTCAGCTCACCAGTGGCCAGTATCTTTCGCCAATCATGACCAGTCTTTTCGGCCAGCAGGCTTCACAGTACGGCGTAATGTTCGCACAGATGGAGGCTAACGGCTTCGACGACATGAACGCAAAAAACATGTGGGATGAACTCAAGCGCCAGATTATTCTCGCCAACAAGAATCAGAAACTCAATTCCCTTTTAGCTGCAGCTATTCAGCCAAACAAGCTTGAGGCTGAAGATGCTTTCAACAACGAGAACTCTGAGGTTGCTTTCGACTATGTAGCACTCAATTCATACTCGGTAGCCGACAGCCTTGTTGCTATCTCAGCTAACGACATCAAAAACTTTTACAACAGCCACAAGGATCAGTTCTATCTCAGCAACGGCGACATCCGCGAGGCAAGCTACATTGCAGTCGAACTCCGTCCAAGTGATGATGACCGCAATAATGCACTTTCAACCATTCAGAAGAATGCAGAGCAGTTTGCTCTTGGCATCGATGTAAAGGATCTTGTAAACTCTACCGGCGTGTTCGATTACATGGATGTTAACCTCAACAACAACATCTTCCGTGGCGAGCTCAAGGAATTCGTCGAGAATAATGGTGTAGGCGACGTTTCTGAGCCTAAACTCTACAATGGCGACATCCTCAACCTCATCGGCAGCCAGAGTGGTAAGAACGAGACTCTTAATGAGTACTATTATACCGCACGCATCATGAACAAAGTTAACGCTCCTGACTCAGTGAAGCTCGTCTTTGTTCCTGCTCCTACTGACAAACTCGATAGCCTTACCCAGGTTGTTAAGAAGGGCGACATGGATGCACAGGCTGTTTGGGTAACAGAGGCTGCCACTGTTGGTCTCGAAGAGAGCATTGTGGCTAAGATGTTCGATGGCACAAAGAACGCACAGAACTTCTTTACCCAGGAACTCAATGGCACCAACGTTATTGTTAAGGTACTTGAGCGCACCGCTAACGTAGCTAAGACCAAGGTGGCAATCTATGCTGAGCGAGTTTCAACCAGCAGCAAGACCCGTGCTATCGCTTATGCCGGCCTCAACGAGGTTATCAACAAGTTTGAGACCATCAAAGAAATGCAGGACAGCGCCATCAGCAATGGCTTCCGCATGATTCCTACCACAGTGACCGCTAACAGCTACCAGATTGGTCAGGTCGAGGAGGCTCGCGAGGCTGTACGTTTTGTATTCGATGCTCAGAATGGTGAGATTTCTAAGATTTTCGAGTGCGGTGATCACCTCATTCTCCTTGCTGTAACAGGCGATGTTCAGAAGGGTTATCGTTCAATTGAGAACAAGAACACCATTATGGATATTGAGCGTATGCTCCGTGGCGAAAAGAACGCAGAGTATCTCGTGAACAATAAGTTTGCCGGCGTAACAGACAAGAGTTCCCTCGAGAGCTATGCTGAAGCTCTTGGTTCAGAGGTTCGTAATGCAAGCCGTGTAAGCCTTTCAACCCCATTCGTTTCGGGTCTTGGCAACGAGCCTGCCATTGTTGGCGAAGCTCTTAAGGCACAGGAGGGCGCCATCGTTGGTCCTATCGCAGGTCAGAACTGCGCTGCAGTCATTAAAGTGACCAGCAAGAAGAACAAGGAACTCAACTATGATGAAGCAGCGTACACCGCAAAGGCTCAGAACTCGGCTAACGCTTATCGCAACGCTGGCAACCTTGCCTCAAAAGTGCTCACTCTCCAGTCAGTGATTGAAGACAACCGCCTCCGTTTCTATTAATTTAGAAAACCCAAAGGCTATATATAATAAGGACGCGCACGCCTGTGTGCGTCCTTTAATTTTTCTCATTTTCAATGGAACCTCTATTAGGAAAAACCTTAACAGAACTGCAAGAGATCATTGCCCAGTTAGGCATGCCCAAATTTACAGCCAAACAGATGGCGCAATGGATCTACGAGAAGCGAGCTCGCAGTGTGAACGATATGACAAACATTTCGCTCACCAACCGTCAGCGCATCATTGAGGCTGGTTATGAGGTTGGCTACGAAGATCCTGCTGACGCAGCAGTTTCAAAAGATGGCACCATTCGTTACCTCTTCGCCACACAAGCCCAAAAGCACATAGAGAGCGTATATATCCCCGATCATGACCGTGCCACACTGTGTGTTTCGAGCCAGATCGGATGCAAGATGAACTGCTACTTCTGCCAAACCGGCAAGCAAGGTTTCAATGGCCAGCTCACCACACACCAGATTATCAACCAAATCTTCGCTATACCCGAATCAAAATCCCTCACAAACCTTGTATTCATGGGTATGGGCGAACCTCTTGATAACTACGACAACGTGTTACGCGCTCTTGAAATTATCACAGCGCCATGGGGCTTGGCTTGGAGTCCAAAACGAGTTACCGTTTCGACTATCGGTCAGATGAAATATCTACCTCTTTATCTTGAGCAAAGTCAATGTCATCTGGCCATCTCTATACACTCTCCCTATGCTGATGAGCGTCTGAAACTGATGCCAGTACAACAAGCATACCCAATCAGCGATGTACTTGATTTGCTGCGACAGTATGATTGGAGCCACCAGCGTAACCTAACCTTCGAATATATCGTATTCAGAGGGCTCAACGACGATCCACGTCATGCACATGCCCTTATCAAACTTTTGGCAGGACTACAGTGCAAGGTAAACCTGATTAGATTCCATGCTATTCCAAACGTAGAACTTGAGACATCAGACATGGATGCAATGGAACGTTTCCGTGACATCTTGAATGAACATGGATTGACATGTACGATACGAGCTTCACGCGGCGAAGACATTTATGCAGCTTGTGGCATGCTGAGTTCCATGAAACGCGAAGGCATCAATACGAAATAAATCACATATTTTGAAACATTATACTCTTGGAAAAATATGAAAATCGGTTTATTTCAACAGGACATTACCTGGTTAGACATTGAGACCAATTATAAGAAAATAGAGGAACAACTTGAAAAGAATGCAGATCTCGATCTTCTTGTAATGCCAGAAATGTGCACAACAGGCTTTGTGACTCTTCCTAAAAATACGAGCATCGAAAGCAGCGAGGCTTGTGTAGCTAAACTCAAAGAATTGGCCTCACATTTTGCGACAGCTCTCTGTGGAAGTTTTGCGGTAGAAGAGAGCGGAAAATATTACAACCGAGCCTACTTCGTAACACCACAAGGAGAAGTTTGGCAAGCCAATAAACGCCATCTATTTACACCAGGTGGCGAAGGTCGTCAATATGAATATGGCAAAGACCGTATTGTAGCTGAATATATGGGCGTGCGCTTTTTGCTTCTCATTTGCTATGATCTGCGTTTTCCAGTTTGGGCTCGTTATACAGACGACCAACCTTACGACTGCCTCATCTATATGGCCAACTGGCCCACCCAACGACAACTTGCATGGCAAACACTTCTGCCAGCACGTGCCATTGAGAACCAGGCCTATGTATTAGGAATAAACAGAATAGGCAATGACGATCTCTGTCCTTATCAAGGAGGTACTGTAGCCATTCACCCCTATGGACATATAGTTGCACAATGTCAAGACAACCTCGAAGAGATTTGTGCCTTCGAACCCGACATTAAGAAGATGCACGAGTTTCGCCAAAAGTTCCCTTCACAAACCGATGCTGATATCTTCGAAATCAAACGCTAAATGATATATCGTCTAAAACTTCTCTCAGCGTTCACCATAGCGCTCCTCTCCACCAACCTTTGTGCACAGGGACGTTTCAACAGCGAGACCGAAAGCTGGCTGAAACGCCTCGATGCTGTTGTGGCCGAACGTGAGCAAATCAATGTTCGGAAAAGTCAAGAATTAGACAAAATGCGCTTGCAAGGGTCACGCATAGCATCGGCAGAAGAGCTTTATCAGCACAACTGCAAGATCTATGATGCCTGTTTCACCTTTAACAGCGAATTGGCCATGGAGGTTGTTGATGCCAACCTCGCTTTAGCACGACAGAGCAAGGACAAGAACCGCACAGTGCTTTGGACCATCAATCGCTCCTTCATTTTAGCATCAACAGGCCTATTGCTCGAAGCCTCGAATGCCATACAAGAAATCAATGCGCAAGAGCTACCACACGAACTGCAATTATGCTATTACGATCAGATGCAGTACATGTATCAACATATGAGCCAGTATTCGTGGGACAAGCAGCTAAAGGAACTCTACGACGACACACAACGACACTACAGCGACTCTATCTACCAAATTCTTG
>JAUNCV010000167.1 GCA_030526445.1 Bacteroidales bacterium
TATCTTTGCCTCATCAAAACAAATGACTACACATGGAAAAAATTGACGCACTAGACAAGAAAATTCTTGACATTGTGACACGCAATGCAAGAATACCTTCTAAAAATGTGGCTATCGAATGTGGCGTATCTCGTGCCGCTATTCATCAGCGCATTCAGCGACTTATTGAACTCAAGGTAATCGTAGGCTCAGGTTACAATATTGATCCTAAAGCCCTTGGTTTTCAAACCTGCACTTACATCGGAATCCGTTTGGAACGAGGCAATATGTATCGTGGTGTTGTAAAGTGCCTTGAAGCTATTCCAGAGATCGTAGAGAGCCACTTTACTACCGGCCCTTACACTATCCTCTGCAAACTCTATGCACGCGACAATGAGCACCTTATGGATCTTCTCAACAACAAGATTCAAGGCATTGAAGGCGTAGTCAGCACTGAAACCCTTATTTCACTCGAAGAGAGCATCAAGCGTGAAATCAGCATCTGTGGTGGAACTCCACCCGATCTCACCGCTTTGGCAGCTTCTGACGAAGACTGGGACTAAAAAATCTAAAGGCTCACCAACCCAACAGTTGGTGAGCCTTATTCATATCTCCTGCTGCTATGGCTCTGCGCACTTCGCTCGACGAATAGTGCAAACCACTATTATCTTCAAAAACCGGAGCCTTGACAATACGCATACCACACTCAGCACCATAAACCACATAGTCTTCAAATCCCTCACTACGGTTTCGGCCAAAACGATGATCATAACCAATAATGAGTTGTTTCACATGAAGCATTCGGCAAAGAAAATCCTGAATAAACTCTTTGGCTGTCATATTGCGTACCTCTTCCGTAAAATCAATCAAGAAGCAAGCATCCAGTCCCATCTTTTCAAGTTTATCCATACGTTGCTCGAGCGTATCAATAAGGAGCAGCTCAAAAGAGGGATCAATCACCTGTCTCGGATGATTGGCAAAAGTGACTGCAGCAGCCTTCGTGTTGCTTTGTGCAGCCATCTCCTTAACCCTCTGCAAAAGGTACTGATGTCCTCGATGCACACCATCGAAGAAACCTATACATGCCGTATATTCACCCTCTATATGATTAAAATTTCTATAAATCGTCATTTTTTGCAAGAAAATATTTGCTATTTTCAGAAAGAATTATTATCTTTGCGCCCGAAAAACGGGAAAACCCCTTTTCGAATCAGTAAAAAATACACTGGTCCTATAGCTCAGTTGGTCAGAGCAGCGGACTCATAATCCGTTGGTCCTTGGTTCAAGCCCAAGTGGGACCACTTTAATACTGGTTTGAAAATTTTCCGTTTGAGGAGGTAAGACGAAGTGATTTCGGCTTACCTTCCGTTTTTTAAACCAAAGCCCCAAAACACAACATAGTTGCACGCATTGGTTGGTAAATGAGTGGCAAAGATAGCGCATCTTTTGTAAAAATCAAAATTTTCAACTTATTATTTGCTACAAAGCAAAATAATCATTACTTTTGCACTCTCTATGATCGAAGCGCATCACATACATAAATCGTTCGGTTCGCTTGAAGTGCTCAAGGGAATTGACCTCACCATCAGTCGTGGTGAGGTTGTGGCTATTGTGGGCAAAAGCGGTGCTGGCAAAACCACTTTATTACAAATTCTTGGCTCACTCGAGCCACCAACCTTTCCTCAAAAAGGTATTGGCCCACAGCCACAGGTCATAATAAACGGAACAGATATACTAAAGTTAGGAGACAAAGAACTGTCGCAATTCCGCAATCAGCACATAGGTTTCGTCTTTCAGTTTCACCAACTGCTGCCCGAGTTTTCGGCACTCGAAAATGTCATGATGCCGGCACTCATAGCAGGTATTCCAAACTCAAAGGCACGATGTCGTGGCATGGAATTACTCGATTTCTTGCAACTCAAAGATCGTTTTTCGCACAAGCCAAACGAACTTTCAGGCGGAGAGAAGCAACGTGTAGCAGTGGCTCGCGCTCTTATGAACCAACCTGACGTTATTTTTGCCGACGAACCTTCGGGCAGTCTCGACACGCACAACAAGCAGGAACTTCATCAGCTCTTCTTTGACCTGCGCAAGGAATTCAATCAGACTTTTGTCATCGTCACCCACGATGAAGGCTTGGCCAAAATGTCCGATCGAACCATCCGTATGGCCGATGGACTCATTATTTAAATAAAAAAAATTAATTTTTAATATTGTCTTATATTATGGCAACTCAACAGTTATATATCTACAACACTTTGGCACGCACCAAGCAGCCTTTCAAGAGCATCACCCCCGATCATGTAGGCATGTATGTGTGTGGACCAACCGTTTATGGCGACGGACACCTCGGACACGCTCGTCCTGCCATCACCTTCGATATTCTTTTCCGCTACTTGCAGCACATTGGCTACAAGGTTCGTTATGTGCGCAATATCACCGATGTTGGTCACCTCGAACATGATGCTGACGAGGGCGAGGATAAGATTGCAAAAAAAGCTCGCCTCGAACAGAAAGAGCCAATGGAGGTAGTGCAGTACTACCTGAACCGCTACCACAAGGCTATGGAGGCACTCAATGTTCTTCCTCCTTCTATCGAGCCACACGCTTCGGGCCACATCATTGAGCAGATTAAGTATGTGCAGGATATTCTCGATGCCGGATATGCCTATGTTTCTGAAGGCAGTGTTTATTTCGATGTAAAGAAATATGCAGAGAAGTTCCACTATGGCATTCTTTCTGGCCGTAACGTTGAGGAACTCCTTGACACCACTCGCGAGCTTGACGGACAGAGCGAGAAGCACAACGCCTGCGACTTTGCACTCTGGAAGAAGGCTGCACCCGAGCACATCATGCACTGGCCAAGCCCTTGGAGCGAAGGTTTCCCTGGCTGGCACCTTGAGTGCTCCACTATGAGCGAAAAATATCTGGGCGAAGAGTTCGATATTCATGGTGGTGGTCTCGACCTCTTGTTCCCACACCATGAGTGCGAAATTGCTCAGAGTTGCGCTTGCAAGGGTCACCAGACCGTACACTACTGGATGCACAACAACATGATCACCATCGACGGCAAGAAGATGGGCAAGTCGTACGGCAATTTCATCACCCTCGATGAGTTCTTCCAGGGCACTCACCCTAAGCTCACTCAGGCCTACAGCCCAATGACTATCCGCTTCTTCATCCTCATGGCACACTACCGCTCAACCGTCGATTTCGGTAACGAAGCCTTGCAAAGTGCCGAAAAGGGCATGAAGCGCATGATGGAGGGTTATGCCTCTATTGCTCGCATGAAGGCCACCGAGAGCAACGCTACCACTGCCGAGAATCTCCAGCTTATAAACAACATTGAGCAGAAGATGTATGAGGCAATGAACGATGACCTTACAACACCTATCGTCATCTCTAACCTTTACGAGCTCGTCAGCCTTATCAACAAGGTTGTCGATGGTCAGACTCAACTCGATGCTGCCGGCATCGAAAAGACACAGCAGGTATTCAAAACCTTCCTCTTCGACATCCTCGGCATGAAGGACGAAAGTGGTGCTGGTGCCAGCGATGACAAGTCGGCAGCCTACAAAGGTGCTGTAGATCTTCTTCTTCAGGTGCGTGCACAGGCCAAGGCCAACAAAGATTGGGCTACCTCCGACCTGATTCGCAACCAGCTTGCAGAACTTGGTTTCCAGGTCAAGGACACCAAGGATGGCGCTACCTGGACGCTTTAATACCTCTCAATAAAAAGTTAGGAGATAAACTCATATCACAAAGTGTTTATCTCCTAATTTACTATATAGCACAAACCATCGAACCTTTTCTTCATTTATGATTGCTAAGCGCTATTACATACTTCTCTTTATCACGAGTTTTCTTTTTGCTTGCAACAGCCATTCTGAGCATTGGGAAACTCTGGTTCAGGTTGAGTCATATCTTAACGAAAAGCCAGATAGCGCTCTTTCTGTTTTAGACCATATAGACCCATCACAACTTTTAGGCAATGAGGAAAAGGCAAAATACGCCCTATTAAAAACTATTGCTCTCGATAAAAACTATATCGATACAACTACATTCGATGTGCTCCAGCCTGCCATTGACTATTATACAGACCATGGAACTGCCACCAACATGCTTCAGACCTTTTACTACCAGGGAAGAATTTTTCAGAACCAAGGGCAAGATGGCAAAGCAATGGAGTGCTTTGTCAAGGCTATCGATAAAGGAGAAGCATCTGACGATGTTTTGACCAAAGCAAGACTTCTTTATACTCAAGGAGTTTTATACAGTGAAATTCATGAATGGGATAAAAGCATCTCTGCTTTCGAGGCAGCCGCTAACTACTTTGCCGAAAAAGGCAAAACCGATAGCTACATGAATTGTATCACATGCATAATTAAAAGCTTTGTGATAAAAGGCGATAAAGACAAAGCCGAAAATTACGTCAAATTAGGGCAAAGTTGTTTGGAAAAATGCAGTCCACTAATGAAAGGAAGTTTTTATTCTCACTACATAACATATTTGCAAAAATTCGAAC
>JAUNCV010000168.1 GCA_030526445.1 Bacteroidales bacterium
CATGGCACGACTCCAACCATATTCTGCGGTTTTGCGCACATAGAACAGGGCTTTGTCTGTGTCTCCTTTGCAATGGTCAATAATAAGACGATGGTTTCCCCATGGAACGCTCACCATTTCTGCCACAAGCTGTGGCAAATTCTTTGAGTTAAAATCTGCCACAACTTGTGGCAAATTTTCAACTCTTTGACTATAAAGCATATAGAACGACTTCATATAGCGGATATTACGCTCTGAAAGACCTTCCACATTGGGTATCATAATAGTGAGATCTTTGCACAGATTTCGATAAAAACCAGAGCCGTACTTGTTCTCGAACTGCATCTGGGCAATATCCCTTCCAAGCGACCAATAAAAGGCTATCATCTCACTATTCACTTTCACAGCAGCCTTGATTTGGCTCTGCCTATAGCGCAATGCCAGATCTTTCACCCATGAAAGATATTCTTTGTCGATGATGGTCAGATTATGATTCTCCATTTGTTATGTTTTTATTGAGTGTTCTAAGCAAGCAAAAGCACTTGTGGCTGCAAAGATACGCCATTCGGCCGGAATAACCAAAGGTTATGGAGTGAAATGTGACTTGAGGCCCACAAAATGGGTCGGATTGCTCTAAATGACGGGCTTAGTTCGGTAATCTGATAATCTGAAAGTCTGAAAGTCGGATTATTTTTTAAACGGAAATGAACGTGAATTGGAACGTGAATGACCGTGAATAGTTTTTTTCTTTGAACAACATTAATTACCGCCAATGGGACGTGTAATTATCATTAATTCAGGGTTGATGCGTAAAATGAAGAATGCCACCCAAACCGCAGTGGGCTTGGGTGGCACTGTTGTATATCTATTGGATGATTCTTATTTATCTTTCAGAAGTTTGATGGCTTTATCGAAATCACTTTCGAGCATACGCATTTCACGCTCTCGGTAGATTTCGAATTCACGCTCTGCTTTCTCTATTGCCTCTTTGTGCGAGATGGTTCCATTGCCCTCGAGAATGTTTTTGCGAAGGCGGAGAATCTGGTCATCGAGGGCTGCAATCCAGTCTGACATCGTCATCGGAGTCTCTTCTAAGGCCTGGAATTCGGCAAAATCAAGAAACTGGGAGGTGAGAAGATTGAGACGCTGAAGTTCAATTTCGGTGAGGTAGTTTTTGGCAATCCTGACATCTTCGCGGGTTACATAGTTTCCCTTGAAGCTGGTCATGCCCACAAAAGGCTTTTCGTTGTCAACTCGCTCATAAATCAGTTCGGCTGCAGTATGCTCATGAACAGCGTAGTGCATCTTATTCTGCACTGTCGCAAAGAAATGTTTGGTCATATTGGCGCGTGGATCATAATCGACCGAAGTGGCATAGATGTCTGTTACCTGCTGATAGAAATTGCGCTCGCTACTGCGAATATCGCGAATTCTCTGAAGCAACTCTCGGAAATAACGATTGCCACCTTGCTTCAGGCGCTCATCGTCCATGGCAAAACCTTTCTGTATATACTCGTGCAAGCGCTCTGTGGCCCAACGGCGGAAGCGAACGGCAATGGGCGACTGCACTCTGTATCCCAGAGCGATGATCATGTCGAGATTATAGTGGTCTATGCTGCGATTTACCTGACGTGAGCCTTCCTGACGAACTAACAAGAATTTCTTGTGAGTTGAGTTTTCCTCTAACTCTTGGTCTTGATAAATGCCTAAAATATGCTGGCTTATATTCTGTTGTGTGGTGGCATATATATGTGCTAACTGCTCTTGTGTCAGCCACACATCTTCGTCTGCAAACCGAACATTTACAGTCACTTTTCCTTCGTTGTCGGAATATAGCAGCAATTTATTCTCTTTCTCCATACTAACATCTCTTGTCATTATATTCTGCTGCAAAGATAGGGAGAATATTGCACTCTGCAAAATAAATGAAGGTGTTTTTTCTTTAACAACATTAATTACCGCCAATAGACGTGTAATTATCATTAATTCAGGGTTGATGATGAAAAAAAACAGCACAAGGTGATGCCCTGTGCTGTTTTTATTGTATCCTATTTGTTGGAATGACTTAGTTGGCTGGGAGCTCAACGGTATAAACATAGCCGTTTTCGAGCTTCTGGAACAGATAGAGAGGAGTGCAGCTTTCGAATGTGCCATAAAAGATTGAATGCAACTCGAAGTAACTGGGGTCTCCAGCCTCTTCTGTATCAATAATGTGGATAGGCATAAAAGCCTTTTTGCCGGCTGGAGCAGTTAAGCAATAGGCAGGTGTTTCATCACCTCCCGAAGAAAACATACCAATGGCCATGAGGCAGATAGTCTCGTCATAATAATATGTTCGGTCAGAGTTGTTTGTCACCCAAATGATGTTTTGGTCCTGGCTCGACTGATTATCGAAGCAGACAAGGGCGTATGGCATCCTGAATTTGGCGCTCAATGTATCGCCTATGATGGTCAAGTCTCCGTTCATTGCAGATGCTGCGAGAAGAACATCCATCTGATCCTTCCTGTCGTTCAGATAATAGGCTTGAGGCAAACGAAGACGTGAGGCAACACCATCTTTAACATACTCGCCCGAACCATAGGTCATAGACATAATCTGGTCCTGAAGTGAGAAATCTTCTGGAACTTCAGCCACAAAACCACCCAGACCAAGCACAAAGTCGATTGCTGAGAGGCCTTCGGCATCAAAATCATAGTACCATGCCTTGATGGTATCGCCAAACACGAAGCCAGCTACGTCGAAGGTGTTGGTTTCGTCATCAAAATCGCGAATAAAAGCGCGGCTACCGTCTTCGTTTGGCAAGGTTGCATTGAGATAAACCTTGCGCATAGGAACGGTTTCCTGCTCGAGTTCTGTCACTACCTCGTCAGCTTGACTTGAGCAAGCTGTAAACATGGCAGACAAAGCCAGCAACATGGCGCTGGCGGCCAATATATATTTTTTCATATTACGCTTGTTTACAAATTATTCAGTTACAAATGAACCTTGTGGCACTTTAATGCCATTACCTTCCTCGCCAATGCCGGTAGAGAAAGTTTTCTCAAGTTCAAGTTTGAAGTCAGGATCTTCGTATTTCCAATAGTCGGGCAATGAATTTTCGATGGCACGATAAGAACCGACATCATAGAGCTTCAGGGTGCGCTTGGCAACAGAAGCATCGGTGCCGGCGCCTTCGAGCCAACCATTCAAACACTCAGACGCATCAAAACCAGTTGCGGCCAGCATGGTGACGTTGTTCAGTTTATTGCAATCCTCGAACATTTCATAATAGCATTTTTCTGCCAAAGTGGAAGCTGGCAAGATTGGTGCCTCAGTAAGATTGATGCAGCCGCTGAACATGCTATAATAGCAATAGTCGGCCAAAGTTTTTGCTGGCAAAGATGGAGCGGTTTCAAGGGCTTTGCAACCTTCGAACAAACCGCAGAAACGAACATTCTCGCCTGTTACCATGGCAGGATCATTATAATTGACCAACGCGCGGATATCGCCCTCGCACTTTACCAATGGGCCATTGTTATCGAAGTTGATGGAATAGTAGTCACCAAAGTCTTCAGCAGTACCGTTGGTCATCGTGCCACGGAGGTAGAGCTTGTCTGTAAACACGATGTCATCGCCGGTGCTGAAGTTATTCCATGTTGCGGCATCGGTTGAATACTGAAGATCTGGCGTACCAGGTGTGCTGCTGTAGGACAATGTGAAGGTCTGGGTGCCACTGCATGAGAAGGTGATGTATGGCTCAACGATGAGTGTCACAAGTGGGAAGTATTCGCTGGCGATTTCGGTAGCAGCGGCGTCCTTGATGCTGAGGCTGACGCTGACCTCCTGCTTGCCGGTAAAGAATGCGTTGGGCAAGTTAGCTGGGTCGATGGTGACCTCAACTACACCATCAGCCTCGTTGAAGGCAACCTCTTTGATTGTGAGGTTTTGAGCCAAACGGCTCTCGGTCTCGACAAAATCGATGCTGAAAGCATCCTTACCCAACTCAACGGCCTTCTGGGCAGCGGTAAGTGGCAATACCTTGAACTTAAGAACATTGTCAACATTTCTCTCGATAAACACTGAGCCATCAGAGTACTGTGGGACAACCACTACAGAACGAATGCGTGCGGCAATGGCGTTAACCTTGTCCTCGAGATCCTTAATGCGATCTCTGAGTAAAATAATCTTGTTCTCGAGCTTTTCGATATCTACGGCAATGGCCTCCTTGGTCTCCTTGATAGCGGCTGCAATCTCGGTGGTGATGACGCCATGCTCCTTCTCAATGGCCGTTTCAATGGCCTCGGTGTAGGCTGCCTTGAGCTCTACCTTGGCGCTATCGAGGTTGGCCGAAACTTCGGCAATCTGCTCACTTACAGCACCAATGCCCTGCTTGAGGGAATCGACATCGGTCTGAATGGTGGTGTCGATCGATGCCTTGAGTTTTGCCAACTCCTCCTCAACCGAGGCGATGGTGGCATAGGCTTCGAGCTGCTCGCTGACCCATGTCTTGAGGC
>JAUNCV010000169.1 GCA_030526445.1 Bacteroidales bacterium
ATGCTGTATGCCTGCCAGCATGCGGCTTTCTCTTTGGCGGGGTCGGGCTCGTCAATGATGATGCGTATGGCAAACAGGTCATATATGTTCTCGAGCGTAGTGCTCTGGGCAATCAGTTTGTGTTGTATCGAAGAGATGCTCTTGGTCCTTCCCTTGATGTGAAAACGCAGTTGGGTCGAATCCTTGAGTCTTTTCTCAAGCGGCTCGATGAAGGCTTTGATATAAGCTTCGCGCGCAGTTTTGGTTTGCTGCAGGCCGTGGGCAATGCGGTCATAGGTCTCGCGGTCGTCATACTTCACGGCCATGTCTTCAAGCTCGCGCTTGATGGCGTAGAGACCCAGACGGTGCGACATCGGCGTGTACAGCAGACGGCACTCCTGGGTGATTCTTTTTCGGTACTCCACTTCTTTCGAGTGGTTGAGCAAGCGCATCAGCACATATCGGCCCGCAATGAGGCAGATGATGACGCGGATGTCTTTGGCCATCGAGAGGAACAACTTTCTGAAGTTTTCGTCCTCTAGGGCGTTGTCATCGTGCTGGGCATATAGGTTCTTCACCTGTCGCATACAGTCGAGCAGGTGGGCGGTGTCTTCGCCAAAAGTGTTGACAATCGTTTCGCGCTTCACGCCATCTTCGCCCTCGGTGGTGTGATAAAGCATCACGGTGACAAACGAAGGCATCTTCAATCCAATATCATGAAGCACTACATAGGCAGTCTGGAGCGAATGCAGCAGGCGGCTCACTCCATAGTTGTTTCGACCAAAAAGACCGTTTCTGATGCCCTGATGCACGAAACGGCGCAGACTGTTCCACTGGTTGGCCGAGAAAAGCGGACGTGCTTCTCTGCCGAGCAGATGCAGCACTTCTCGCAGGGCAACAAGTTCTTCGTCACTCCAGGACGTTTTCCAATTCGTTTCCATCATTCAAATGGCTGTTTTAGTCCGAAAAATGTAATTTTGCTTATAAAATCGGCACAAAAATACAAATTCTTTGTGAATTATGAGCAAGGAATGAAAAAAAATACCTACTTTTGGGGCAAAATTCTTAGGAATACCCGGAATTTTTGATGTTTCGTTAATACATTTAAAAAATATTACTATGTTTACACAACAAGACCTTGAAGTGCTTGCCAAGCGCGGCATCTCAGTTGAGAAGGTGGAAGAACAGCTCAAATGCTTTGAAACTGGCTTCCCATATCTGAAGTTAAAGAGTGCTGCGTCTACCGATTATGGTATCCTTTCAGTCGATGAGGATTCTATTCGTTATTATCAGGATCTTTGGCAGAAATACCTTCAGGCCGATAAGTCGGTGCTGAAGTTCGTTCCTGCATCTGGTGCTGCCAGCCGCATGTTTAAGAACCTTTTCGAGTTCCTCGACGCTGAGTACTCTGAGCCTACCAACGACTTTGAGAAGAAGTTCTTCGCAGGCTTGAAAGATTTCGCATTCTATCCAGAGCTCGATGCTGTTTGCCAGCAGAACGAGGGCAAGAACATCGATGCGCTCATTGCTGAGGGTAACTACAAGGCTGTTGTTTCAAACCTTTTGCTCGAAAAGGGCCTCAACTATGGCCAGCTTCCTAAGGGTCTTCTCACTTTCCACCGCTCACAGGCTGGTGTTCGCAAGGCGTTCGAGGAGCATCTTGAGGAGGGCGCTATCTATGCTGCTAACGGCAAGGGCGAGGTAAATCTCCACTTCACCGTGAGCCCAGACCACTTGCCACTTTTCGAGGCTTTGGTGGCTGAGAAGAAGGCTGCCTACGAGCAGCGCTACGGCGTGGTTTACAATATCTCGTTCTCTGTGCAGAAGGCTTCTACCGATACCATCGCTGCTGCTATGGACAATACTCCATTCCGCGACGAGAAGGGCAACCTCGTGTTCCGTCCAGGCGGACATGGCGCACTCATCGAGAACCTCAACGAGCAGGATGCTGACGTTATCTTCATCAAGAATATTGATAATGTGGTTCCTGAGAAGAAGAAGAGCGTTACCGTCACCTACAAGCAGGTTATCGGCGGTGTGCTCGTTAGCCTCCAGCAGAAGATTTTCAGCTATCTCCAGCTTCTCGAGGGCGGCAAGTACACTCACGAGCAGTTGCTCGATATGCTTTATTTCACCCAGAAGAACCTCTTCGTTAAGAACCCTGAGGTGAAGCAGCTCGACGATACTGAACTCGCTCTCTATCTCAAGAAAAAGTTCAACCGCCCACTCCGCGTCTGCGGCATGGTGAAGAATGTTGGCGAGCCTGGTGGCGGTCCATTCATTGCTCAGAACGCCGATGGCACTTATCAGGATCAGATTCTCGAGTCGTCACAGATCGATAGCAACAACCCTGAGAGCGTGGCTATGTTCAAGGAGGGCACCCACTTCAATCCAGTTGACCTCGTTTGTGCTACCCGCGATCGCTTCGGCAAGCCATACGATCTTCTCAAGTTCGTCGATCCTCGCACTGGCTTCATCTCGCAGAAGAGCAAGGGCGGCAAGGAACTCAAGGCACTCGAGCTTCCAGGTCTCTGGAACGGTGCTATGAGCGACTGGAATACCGTCTTTGTCGATGTCGATATTCTCACCTTTAACCCTGTGAAGACTGTCAACGATCTGTTGCGCCCAATGCATCAGTTCTAAAAAAACTTCATGGTGCGGCAATGGAAACAAAGCCGCAACAAAGGGTGTCATCCTGAGCTTGTCGAAGGATCTGTAGCAATCAGCTCCGATTAAAGACGGCTAACTAATTGTTAATAAAGAAAATAGTCGTGGATCCATTCTGGATATACATCGTCACCAATTACAGCAGAAATGTTTTCTATGTTGGCGTGACAAATAATCTTGCCAGGCGATGGTGGGAGCACCGGAGTGGTATTCACGACTGTTTCACCCAAAAGTATAAGTGTCATTATCTCATTTATTATGAAGAGTATAAATGGGTTGAAGATGCTATTCGAAGAGAAAAACAACTTAAGGGTAGGAGTAGAACTAAAAAAATTGAATTAATAAAGAAAATCAATCCAACACTCAGAGACTTTGCTGAAGTGTTTGGATGGATGCAAACAAAATTTACAAAAATATGAGTGTAAAGAATCGCCTCATTGTTATGAATTTCATGATATTTGCTGTTTGGGGAGCTTATCTTTGTTCTCTCGGCATATATCTGCAGAATATTAACATGGGTAGCAATATTGGTTACTTTTTTGCTGTACAGGGTGTTGTTTCACTCATTATGCCTGCGTTGATAGGAATAATTGCTGATAAGTGGGTGCCTGCTCAGAAGATGTTGGGTATCTGCCATCTGCTTTGTGCTTTTTTTATTGCAGCGGCTGGTTATATGGGCATGACCCATTCAGAACCAACCTTTAATCAGTTGTTTTGGCTCTATTCTGCTAGTGTTGCTTTTTTCATGCCCACTATCGCTTTGGGTAATTCCGTATCATACAATGCTTTGACAAAAGCTGGTCTCGACACTGTCAAGGCTTTTCCTCCTATTCGAGTTTGGGGCACTGTCGGATTTATTGTCTCAATGTGGATTGTTGATCTGACAGGTGCAAAAGAGAACTATATGCAGTTATTTATTTCTGCTATATGGGGAGTTTTGCTGGGTATCTATTCGTTTACCCTGCCCAATTGTCCCGTGCAGAAGGGTAAGTCCTCTTCTTTGGTCGAGGCATTGGGTCTTCGTGCCTTTGCCTTGTTTAAGCAGAAGAAGATGGCGATCTTCTTTATTTTCTCTTTCTTGCTGGGCATGTGTCTGCAAGTGACCAATGGTTTTGCTGGTACCTTCTTAGGCGATTTCGGCAAGATCTCAGAGTATGCTGATACTTTTGCAGTGCAGCATAACATTATTCTTTCATCTCTTTCTCAGATTTCGGAGACGCTTTGCATTCTCCTCATCCCATTCTTCCTCAAGCGTTTCGGCATCAAGGTTGTTATGATGATAGCAATGCTGGCTTGGGCTCTTCGCTTCGGATTCTTTGGATTGGGAAATCCTGGCGGTGGCGTTTGGCTTTTCATTCTTTCGATGATTGTCTATGGCGTTGCCTTCGATTTCTTCAATATCTCTGGCTCTTTGTTTGTTGACAAGGAGACTGATTCAGAAATTCGTTCTTCAGCACAGGGTGTGTTTATGATGATGACCAATGGCTTGGGTGCTACTGTGGGTAGTCTCTGCGCTCAGGTGGTGGTCGATAAATTCGTTAACTGCTACGATGCTACTGACGTTATGCGTATGCAAGGCTGGTCAACAGCTTGGTATATGTTTGCAGCATTCGCTCTCATTGTGGCTGTGCTTTTTGCTGTTTTGTTCAAGTATAAGCATACTAGAGAGGAGTAAGTTCGAATCTTCATTTTGGGTTTCGGAAGGTACTATTTTGGAGCAATGCTAATCGTTATAGATCCTTCGACAAGCTCAGGATGACACCCTTTGCTGTTCCTTTTTATATTTTATATGATT
>JAUNCV010000170.1 GCA_030526445.1 Bacteroidales bacterium
CAATACCATATTATGTTTTTTATTGTTTGAATTTAGTTGTTTGTATTATTTCTGAATTTTTGCTTGTTCGAGCTTTAGCATTCGCACACTTGCCCGTCATAAGCCAGTTTGACGCCATTGGGCAGCTGATTGTTTGCCCAATCGTGAAGTCCCATGTCGTGACTCATGTGTGTGAACCAGGTTTGTCGAGGCTTAAGACGATTGACCACTTCGAGCGCTTGTTCTACAGAGAAGTGTGTGGGGTGTTCCTTCCAGCGAAGAGCGTCGATGATAAGTGTATCGATGCCTTCGAGATACTGCCATTGATCGTCGGGAATGAGACTGCAATCGGTCACATAAGCCAATTTCTGACCAATGCGGAAAGCCAGAATAGGGAGTTCGGGAAACTTGTGATAGACGCGGATAGCGCGACACTCAGTGTTGCCAATTATAAAGGTTTCGCCGGGGTTGACTTCGTTCAGCTCGAGCTTTGGTGTGCCCGGATATTTGTGCACAAAGATGTAATCGTGACGCTGACGAAGGACATTGGCCATTGAAGGTTCGACAAACAGCGGTAGAGGTTGTTTGAAGCTGTAGGCGCGCAGATCATCGATACCAAAGCAGTGGTCAAAATGATTGTGGGTAAGGAGAACGGCATCGAGATGCATGATATTGTTCTCAATAGCCTGAAGACGAAAGTCTGGGCCACAGTCGATGAGAATCTGACAGCCCTCGTCGGTTTCGACCAAAGCACTACAGCGAAGTCGGTGATCATGCGGATCGGGCGACTGGCAAACTTCGCATTGACAAGTGGGAAGAGGCACGCCACACGAAGTGCCAGTGCCAAGGAAAGTGATTTTCATATCCTATTGAATCACTTTAGATAATGTTAACTTCGGGCTCAATGTTGATGCCATATTTCTCGCTTACGGTCTTGACCACATGCTGACAGAGTGCCACCAGATCGGCTGGAGAGGCTTGCTGCTTATTGACCAAGACGAGGCATTGTTTTTCGTAAACAGCAGCGCCACCCAATTGATAACCCTTGAGACCCGCTTGCTCGATGAGCCAGCCGGCTGGCACCTTGACAAATTCGGTATCGACCTCATAACAAGGCATTGAAGACCATTTGCGACGAAGTGCATCGTATTGTTTGCGGCTGATAATAGGATTCTTGAAGAAAGAACCTGCGTTGCCCAACTGCTTGGGATCGGGCAACTTGGCAGCACGAATATCGCACACAGCATTTCGGACACTCTCAAGAGTCAGGGGTTTGCCGGCTAAAGCGGTTCGCATGTTACCATACTCAAGATTGAACTCTGGCTGATGGTGCTTTGATGCACGACGCAGCTGCAAGAGAGCGCCTGTGATAACGAATCGCTGCTTCATTTCGGGTTGCTTGAAGATGCTGGTTCGGTATCCGTACTGGCACTGATCGGCGCCGATGATGACATGACGATGATTTTCAATATCGTAGGCCGAAACTGCTACGCAAAGATCTTTGAACTCAACGCCGTAGGCACCGATATTCTGTACTGCAGCAGCACCAACTTCGCCGGGAATAGCAGAAAGATTTTCGGCGCCATAGAGCTGGTGAGCTACGGCCCATGCGCAGACATCATCGAAAGTTTCGCCTGCACCGGCTTCGACAAGCATCACGTCTTCGTATTGCGCTTGTGGACGAATGCCTTTGATTTGACCATGGAGAATGACTCCATCGAAATCGGAGGTGAAGAGTAGGTTGCTGCCCTGGCCAATACAGAGGAATGGCAGATCTTTGACACGAGCGTCGGCAAAGATTTTGTCGAGGTCTTGTTCTTTGGTGTATTCGACCAACAGACGAGCCTTGACATTCATGCCAAAAGTGTTGTGAGAAAGTAGTGATGCGTTCTCAGTATATTGTATCATTCTTTAATTGAAAATTAAAAGGTGCGAAATATAGTGCAAAGTTAGATAAAAATTTTTGAAAGCAGACTATTTCGGTGTCAAATTGTTGAAATATTTCAGATTTTTGCCGAAGTTGCTAAGTGGATTAGCTTCTTGCTTTGCACTTGTCGACTAAATTCTGTCTTGTTTTTGACAGGCTGATGGGTGTACCCAAGACTCAGCCACTGCTCATAGCACTGACGAATGAACTGACAGATTTGTTCTTTGTTTGTGGCTGCGAGTCCGGCTTGAGTCTTATCAATGACAGCAGCAAGGCATTCTTCGTCGGAACGCACCAAAAGCACGGGCTTTTCGACCCCGATTGCTTCGAAAAACTTGGTTGTCATCATGCCGTGGCCTGTTTCTGCAGATGCTCGGTTGGAAAAAACCAACAGGATGCTTGACTTGTGATAAAGATTGACTACTTCATTGATACTTATGTAGTTTTCAATGAAAACGCGATCGGAAATATTGAATTCTTCGATCAGTGGATGTAAGGCTTTTGCACCTTGCGAGTCAGTATGAATTTTGAGTTTGAAAGGTATTGTTTCTTTTAATTTGCCCAATGCTTCGAAGAGCAAAGACGCATCTTGCAATGGAGGACCAAAATATTTCCCGGCATAGGATATGATAAACTCGTTGTTTTTTACGGGTTTAGGATGAAAAAATTTTTCGTCAAACCCATTGTAAATAAGATTCGTATTCTGATTATATCTTCGCAGGATATCGGTGTGCCAACTGCTTACGGTTGTGACGCATTGCGCTTTTCTGAGCCAATGGTTGCGGCGTTTGAGGTTGATGTGATTGTAGATTCCTGCAAAAAACCGATAAACTCCTTGATTGTGACCTAAATAGTTGTGAGCATTACCAGGAGCTTGTTCTATGATATCGCGCAAATCGAGCGTAACAGGAATATGGTGTCGTTCACCAAATTCAATGGCAGCACGCAGCGGGAAGGTGTGAAATGTAGTGCAGATGACAGCGTCATATTGATTATGGCCGTATTGCTGCTCGATATAAGTAGAAAAGCGGCGGTTTTTCCAGTCAAAGAATAGCGAGCGAATATTCTTCAAAACCCAGTCTGTCTGGCTGCCGTTGTATAGCTGAACTTCGTCAACAGGATAGGAGAGAGAGAGAGGTATATCTTTTATTTTTTCGATGACAAGATTAAAAGCATGTCCGTTGTTGATGAGAGCATCGCAGATGGCTCGCAGACGAGGGTTATAGGCTGGTGCACCCATGCCATCGGCAAGGACAAGAAAGCGTTTCTGCTTGGCAGGAACA
The DNA here is from genome assembly GCA_030526445.1 of Bacteroidales bacterium. GTDB lineage: Bacteria > Bacteroidota > Bacteroidia > Bacteroidales > UBA3663 > Liminaster. Next base: position 3,190 of record JAUNCV010000170.1, read on the forward strand.
CCTGTGACAAGAGCACCATCGGGCACGTCGTGAGTAACGACAGCACCCGCTGCAACGCGAGCATTTCGGCCAATGGTATTGCCACAGATAAGGGTGCTGTTGGCACCGAGCGAGGCACCTTCGCGCACCAATGTTTTTGTATAATTTCCATGTGCCGGAGATAGTACACTTGGATGTGTGACATTGGTGAAAACGCACGATGGACCAACGAAAACATTGTCTTCGAGTTCTACGCCTTCATAGACGGAAACGTTGTTTTGGATGCGAACATTGTTGCCTATCTTGACACCCGGACCGATGTTGACATTCTGTCCTAAACTGCAATTTTTGCCAATGATTGCACCCGCTTGTATATGACAAAAATGCCAGATTTTGGTGCCTTCCCCAATCTGGACATTTTCGTCGATATAAGAAGATTCGTGAACGAAATAATTATTCATAGAAATCTTTTATTGCATTAACGATTCGAGTTTGCATCTCGGTGGTCAGTTCGGTGTGCATTGGCAGAGAAAGAACCTCTTGACAAAGTTGTTCTGACACTGAGAGAGGAACAAGTTGCTGTGCCACAGGAAGATAAGCCTCTTGCTTATGCAATGGAATGGGAAAGTAAACCATTGTAGGGATGCCTTGTTGCTCTAAATGCTGACGCAGTGCATCTCGCTTCCCATTGAGGACACGAAGTGTGTACTGGTGATAAATATGGGAAGCATGACGAGTAGCTGGAGTTATAATATGCGACTGATCGGGGTCGAAAGCTAATAGTTTTGTTGTGTAAAATGCAGCTGCAAGTTGACGAGCTTTTTTGTATTCGTCCAGGTGGCGAAGTTTCACATTGAGCACACTTGCTTGCACTGCATCGAGTCTGCTATTGATGCCAATGACCTCGTGATGATATTTCTGTTTTTGACCATGATTGGCTAACATGCGAAGTTTTTCGGCCAAGTCGGCATCGCGACAGAAGAGTGCTCCTCCATCGCCATAACAACCCAATGGCTTTGTAGGGAAGAATGATGTACATCCGATGGTTCCCATTGTTCCACAAAACTCTGTGTGACCATCAGCGAAAGTGTATGTTGTACCCAAAGACTGCGCATTGTCTTCGATGACAATAAGATGATGTACGGTGGCCAGTTTCAAGAGAGGTTCCATGTTGCAACTTTGACCGAAAAGATGTACGGCAATGATGGCTTTAGAGCGTGGCGTGATGGCTTTTTCGAGCGAGGCGAT
>JAUNCV010000171.1:0-3738 GCA_030526445.1 Bacteroidales bacterium
GGTCAACACTCTCGTCCTGATTCTGCTCCCAGCGAGCCATGCGTCGGGCCTGATAATCGATGGCCTGCACACAACGTCCGCTTGGAATGTAATATTTGGCCGAAGTGAACTTCACGATGGTGTTATAGGGCAATGGGCGGCTGGTCTGCACCAGACCCTTGCCAAACGAACGTTCGCCCAACACAACAGCTCGGTCAAGGTCTTGCAAAGCACCACTCAGAATCTCGCTGGCCGAAGCCGAACTGCGGTTCACAATGCACACAATAGGCAACTCGGGCTCAATGGGGTGCGTGTTGGTGCGATAGGTTGAATTACGGTCGCTCTGTCGGCCGCGGGTCTCAACCACCATACTGCCATGAGGCACAAACATGCCCACAATCTTCACAGCCTCATCGAGCAAACCTCCAGGATTGTTTCTGAGGTCGAGCACCAGTCCCTTGAGGTTGTGCAACGAGTCTTCGCGCAAAGCCAGCAAAGCAGTCTGGGTGCCAATGGTAGCCTTATCGGTAAACTGGCTGAGCTGAATGTAGGCAATACTGTCGTTGAGCCAGCCATAATAGGTCATAGCATCGAGCACAATCTGGCGACGGGTGATATCGAACTCCTTCTCGCCCTCGTATGGACGAAGCACCTTGAGCTTGAAAGTGGTGTTAGGCTGTCCGCGAAGCTTGTCACTCACCTCCGAGGTGGTTTTCTTCACCATATTCTCACCATCGATGGCCAGAATGCGATCACCAATCTTGAGGCCTGCCTCAGCCGCTGGCATATGCTCATAAGGCTCACTGATGACCACTGTGTCGCCTCGTTGCTGAATAATTGAACCGATGCCGGCATATTCGCCTGTGGTCATCTGCTTGAATTCCTGCTGGTCATCTTCGCTATAGAACTGTGTGTAAGGATCGAGCTCCATCATCATAGCATCGATACCGGCACGAAGCACTCGGCCCCAGTCGATGGAATCGACAAAATTCTGCTGCAAAGTCTGCATCGATGCACCAAGAATCTCAAGATACTGCTGAGCATCGAGATGCGCATCGCTCTTGGATTTCTTGGCCTCACGTGCAGGCTCTTGTGCCCAAATGCCCGCGCACGCGAAGAAAACAGCTACAAAAACAGTTAAAAACCTATTCATCGGTTATTATAAGAAATTTCGATTAAAAGATATAAAGCATCTCCCACCACTGTGATGGCAGATAAGGTCCTACAGAAAGTGCCATGTAGAAAAGAATAAGGCTCAACGTCCACCACTCAGACAAATAGCCTCGAGAATTGGCCAGAATAACAATGAGGTGCAAGCCCAAAAGCATGGTTTGCAGCAACATATAAACTGGCAAATGCGCCATATCGAGCAAAGTGAACAGCAACACCATGATCTGGCAAATGCAGAGCAGGTGGTTGATTGATTGGGCTCGAATGGTGTTCGACACGTTGAGCATCACCGTGACAATGCAGTAGAAGATGGTGAGGAAAAGCACCACTCCCACCGAAACCCACTGCCAGAGGCTTACCAGATTAGGGTCCCACTCTACGACAAGCAGTGAGCGATAGCGATCGGCCATTTCGAGCAAACTGCCTTCACCACCCCAGAAGAAAAAGTAGCAGAACGAGCACCAGATGCCTAAAAGCATGCCCGAAATAACCACCAGAAGATTCTTTCGTGTGGCGCATCGCATAAAGATAATCTGCAAAGGAACAATGCTGAGCCAAAGCAACATGCCAGGGAAGAAGGCACTCATGGCGCCAATCATCAATCCCTCCCAGACAAGCGACTGCACTGCATCGTCTTTCTGCCAGATTGACATGCTCACTCGTATCATGAACAAGAAACAAATGAGCGCCAGATAGTTCTCGACGGCCAGAAAACGGTCGCTGAAACACACGCAACAGAAGTTGGCCATCGATGCCATCATAATCCAGGGCACAATGACCGAACCTCGCATCACAACGCGTCCAAGTCGGTATCGATCCACACAATCCCACAAAATGTATGAGGCAGCACCAGCCAAAAGCCAGTTGCTCACAAGCATCCATGTGGGAACATGGCCTAACCATATCTGTACGAAAACCATCACGATGCTAAGAAGCACCATGAAGGTTTTCATACCTGTTTGTGAAAGTGGACCCATATTTCAGTTGACTGTGGACAGCTGATAGCCAATAATGATTACTACCAATATTACTTACCCCAGTTCTGGAGGTCCTTACCAATGTCGCGACGGTAATACTTACCCTCGAACTGAACCTGCTCTGCACCCTTCATAGACTGTGCAAGAGCCTCGGCAAGATCTTTGCCGTATGAGGTGACGCAGATAACACGACCACCTGCGGTTACAGTTTCGCCCTCGGCATTGAAAGCGGTACCTGCGTGGAAGAGGATGGAATCCTTGACATTCTCCATGCCAGTCATCACCTTGCCCTTCTCATAGTCACCAGGGTAGCCACCCGATACGAGCACTACGGTTACGGCAGCACGCTCATCAACCTCGAGAGTCTTCTCGTTGAGGTTGCCACAGCAAACGCCATCGAGCAAGTCAACAAGGTCGCTCTTGATACGAGGCATTACCACCTCGGTCTCTGGGTCGCCCATGCGCACATTGTACTCAATAACCATTGGGTCGCCAGCGTGATAGCACTGAATGTCACGATCCATGCGAATCAAACCAAGGAAGATGAAGCCCTTATACTCAAGGTTCTCTTTCTTCAGGCCCTCGATGGTTGGCTTCACAATGCGCTCCTCAACCTTCTGCATGAACTCATCGTCGGCAAAAGGAACAGGCGAGCAGTTGCCCATACCGCCAGTGTTGAGGCCGGTATCGCCCTCGCCAATGCGCTTATAGTCCTTAGCCACAGGGAGAATCTTGTAATGCTCACCATCGGTCAAAACGAAGACTGAGCACTCAATGCCGCTCATGAACTCTTCGATAACCACAGTGGCCGAAGCTGCACCAAACATGCCGTTGAGCATCTCCTTGAGCTCCTGCTTAGCCTCTTCGAGCGAGTTGATGATGAGCACACCCTTGCCGGCAGCCAGACCATCGGCCTTGAGCACGTATGGAGCCTGCAGAGTCTCGAGGAACTTGCATGCCTCATCATATTCGGCAGCAGTGAAGCTCTGGTAGCGAGCAGTAGGAATGCCGTTGCGGGTCATGAACTGCTTGCAGAAGTCCTTCGAACCCTCAAGCTGAGCTGCAGCCTTGCTTGGGCCAACAATCTTGAGCGAAGGCATTGTGGCATGAAGAGCCTCAACAATACCCTTTACGAGTGGGTCTTCTGGACCAACCACCACCATTTCAATGCCCTTCTCCTGCACAAAAGCAGCAATAGCATCGAAGTCGGTAGCCTTCATAGGCACATTCTCACCATAAGCAATGGTGCCAGCGTTGCCTGGGGCAATAAACAATTTCTCACACTTTGGGCTCTGAGCCAGTTTCCATGCGATGGCACACTCACGGCCGCCGCTTCCGAGCAGAAGAATTTTCATATTATGAGGTTTATAGATTTCTTTATTTCTTAACTTTCAAGCGCTATGAAACGCACATAGCATTGCGCGCAAAGATAATAAATATCTGAGAACAATCCCTATTTCTACTTCATTATTTTCTATACAATTATAAATAATGTGTTCATAACAAACAAATGTTGCATTGAGAAAACAAAAAAGAGCAATAACTGAACTTCAAGTAGCAATTTGTCAAAGCCATACAGATGACAAATTCAAGGCTTAACTTATGACCAAGG
>JAUNCV010000171.1:3748-4316 GCA_030526445.1 Bacteroidales bacterium
TGTTAAGTAATGCCTCTTTTCGAGCCGATTTTTGATTCCTCGCGAGGAAAAAAAATTTCCTCGGGCAGAAAGTGAAAATCAGGTGCCGATGCATCAGCTTCCACCCCTTGCCTTCGCACCCAAAAAATCACTGACAAGGAGCAAAGAAAGTGCAAGAAAACACGAATAGCAAAAAGGCAGCAAAGCGTAATGTTTGCTGCCTTTTTGCTATATATATTACCTCCCTTCGAAAAAGGAAATAGTGTCTGAAAAATTACTTTTCGCGCATGAAGATGTTAATTGGAGTGCCTGAGAAATCCCACTTGTCGCGAATCTTGTTCTCGATGTAGCGACGGTATGGATCCTTGATATACTGTGGCAAGTTGCAGAAGAACGCAAAGCTTGGCACCTGTGGCACGTTGATAATCTCATCGTGACTCTTATCGGCAGTAGTAGTAACGGTAGCCTTGAGCTGAGTTACATACTTGATGCGCACAATCTTACCCTTGTACATTGGTGGTGGATAAGCACCAATCACCTCCTGCATATACTCGTTGAGCTCAGAGGTCTTGAGCACGCGCTTGCGGTT
>JAUNCV010000172.1:0-2567 GCA_030526445.1 Bacteroidales bacterium
GGTAGCGATAACTGCTGCAATAGCCTCGGCCTGATCTGCTGGACGCTCTGCTGGTGCAGTTGCATTCTTATACTTCATCACACGCTTAGCGTTGCGAGGACGACAAGGAGCTGCAGAACCATTCACAGTAACAACGAGTGGAAGTGGAGCCTCAACAGTCTCGACACCGCCATCGATATGACGCTTGATAACAACCTTACGTGCAGCCTCGTCGAGCGAAAGAATCTCCTCTGCATAAGTAACCTGGGTAAGACCCAACTTCTCAGCAATCTGAGGGCCAACCTGTGCAGTATCACCATCGATAGCCTGACGACCGCCAAGAATGATGTCATAATCACCAATCTTCTTGATTGCCTGACTCAAAGTATAGCTGGTTGCAAGGGTATCTGCACCACCAAGGCAACGATCGGTAACAACATAACCGGCATCAGCACCACGGTAAAGAGACTCACGGATCACCTCGGCCGACTTAGGCAAGCCCATGGTTACGACAGAGATAGTTGAGCCAGGGAACTGCTCCTTCAAGCGGAGCGCCTGCTCAAGAGCATTGAGGTCCTCTGGATTGAACACAGCAGGAAGGGCAGCACGGTTAACGGTGCCTTCTGGTGTCATGGCGTCAGGACCCACATTGCGGGTATCAGGTACCTGCTTTGCAAGTACAACAATCTTTAATGCCATAATGATAAAATATTATGATTTAGTTAAAAATTTAGACTTTTTATCGATGCAAAGGTAATACAAATTGAGCAGACACCCAAATGATTTTCAATAATTTCAGTTTATTTGGAATGGTTTATGCACAAAAATACCTGTTTTGTGAACATTTAGTGCACAAAACAGGCAATAATGAGCAATATATTTTGCAATAATTAGGAACTAATGTCTTATTTGTTCAAGCCATTGTTTGCAATAAGCCACTCTGCAATCTGAACAGCATTGAGTGCTGCACCCTTCTTAATCTGATCACCAACGAGCCAGAAAGTAAGACCATTCTCGTTAGCGAGATCCTTACGAACGCGACCCACATAGACATCATCCTTGCCAGCAAGGAAGAGAGGCATTGGATAAGTCTTGGTAGCAGGATCGTCCATCAGCTGAACGCCCTGACCATTCTTGATAGCCTCCTGGAATTCTTCTACACTTACTGGGCGTTCGGTCTCTACCCAAACAGCCTCAGAATGGCTACGAAGAGAAGGCACACGCACACACATTGCCGAGCAAGCAGCATCGGTATGCATAATCTTGCGGGTCTCATTGAACATCTTCATCTCCTCCTTGGTGTAACCATTATCAGTGAAGACATCAATCTGAGGAATAACATTGTAAGCCAACTGATAAGCGAACTTATCTACAGTGACAGGCTCATTGTTAAGCACCTGACGATACTGTGTCTCAAGCTCCTTCATAGCCACAGCACCAGCGCCAGAAGCGGCCTGATATGAAGCAACATGGATGCGCTTAATGTGGCTGATATTCTCGAGACACTGCAAAGCAACCACCATCATAATGGTAGTACAGTTTGGATTTGCAATAATATTACGAGGACGATTCAATGCATCAGCAGCATTACACTCTGGCACAACAAGAGGCACATCAGCATCCATACGGAAAGCGCTCGAGTTGTCAATCATCACAGCACCATATTTGGTGATATCAGCTGCAAACTCCTTACTAGTGCCACCACCAGCTGAAGTGAATGCAATATCAACACCCTTGAAATCCTCTGGATTGTGGGTCAGTTCCTTTACAACAATGTCCTTACCACGGAAGTTATAGGTACTACCTGCACTACGAGCAGAACCAAACAACAGAAGTTCATCGATAGGGAAATTTCTCTCAGCAAGCACACGGAGGAACTCCTGACCTACAGCGCCACTAGCGCCTACAATAGCTACTTTCATTTTATATTATCATTTAGTTATTTATACAATTGCCTTAATAACGCCTATTTGCGTCGTGCAAAAGTATAGATAAAATTCATTTTTTATAGTAATATGCAAGCAAAATAAGAAAAATTGCATAAATATAGTCATTTTACTGCATATTTACAAAACCCGACCTTACAAATTCTTCATACTGAGAGCCAAACGACCTCGCTTCAGATCTACTTCCTTCACTCTCACAATCACATGCTGCTGGAGCGAAACAACTGTGTTTGGGTCTTTCACAAAGTGGTTTGCCATCTCAGATACATGCACAAGGCCTTTTGTATGGACACCGACATCAACAAAAGCGCCAAAGTTTGTGATATTGGTTACAATACCCGGCAAAACCATACCCTCCTTAACATCTTCCAGTTCCTTAACTTCGTTACTGAAATGGAATTCCTCAAGAGGCTCTCGTGGGTCACGTCCAGGTTTGTCAAGCTCTTTCATAATATCTTCGAGCGTAGAAAGGCCGAGTACTTCAGACTCACCCACATACCTATTCAGGTCTATACCAGCACGAAGTTCCTTGCCCTTCTCTCCTATCAGGTCGGCCACATCTACATGCAAGTCTTTAGCCATCTTTTCGACCACCCAATAAGACTCAGGATGCACAGCACTATTATCAAGAGGATTCTTACC
>JAUNCV010000172.1:2577-4293 GCA_030526445.1 Bacteroidales bacterium
GCCACTAATTCGAAGAAAACCGGCACTCTGCTCAAAAGCCTTTGGGCCCATTCGAGGCACCTTCTTTAATTCCGCGCGCGAAGAGAATGCTCCATTCTTGGCACGATAATCCACAATATTCTGAGCGAGCAAAGGGCCAAGACCAGAAATATAGGTGAGCAAATGCTTTGATGCAGTATTGACATTCACACCGACCCTATTCACACAACTTTCCACGGTTTGGTCAAGGCTCTTTTTCAGGGCGACCTGATTCACATCCTTCTGATATTGACCTACGCCAATGGAGTTAGGATCGATTTTGACCAATTCTGCCAAAGGATCCATAAGACGACGGCCAATGCTAACAGCACCTCGCACTGTCACATCTTCATCTGGGAATTCATCTCGTGCCACCTTCGAAGCAGAATAAATTGAAGCACCATCTTCGCTCACAACAAAGACTGGTATCTCCAAGTTGAGCCCCTTAACAAATTCCTCTGTTTCACGGCTTGCAGTACCATTACCTATCGAAATAGCCTCAACGGAATATTTCTTGACCAAAGATTCCACTTTCTCCATCGCCTCGATGAAATGGCTATGAGGCGGATGAGGATAAATTACGTCATGATGCAAGAGGTTGCCCTCGCTATCCAGACATACTACTTTACAACCCGTACGGAAACCAGGATCGAGTGCCAAAACACGCTTTTGGCCCAAAGGAGCAGACATCAGTAACTGCTCAAGGTTACGAGCAAAGATGCGAATAGCCTCAACATCAGCCTTTTCCTTACTTAACTGTGCGTATTCTGTCTCTATTGATGGTCTTAAAAGACGCTTGAAACTGTCATACACAGCATCGAGCACAATTTTACCAGCCTCACTGCCATTGTGAACCCACTGGCGGTTGAGATTAGAGATACAACGGTCATCGTCACCCGAAATAGAGACGCGTAAAATACCCTCTTCCTCACCTCGTCTAACTGCAAGCAAGCGATGCGAAGCGATACGCGAGAGTTTCTCACTGAAATCAAAATAATCTCTAAACTTCTGGCCCTCTTCCTCCTTGCCTTTGATCACTTTCGAGGTCACGATGCCATCGAAGTCAAAGTTCTTACGAACAGTATTGCGGCTTTGCTCATTTTCGGCCACCATTTCAGCTATAATATCCTGCGCACCATCGATGGCTGCATCAGCATCAGCCACACCCTTTTCGGCATCGATATAGTTCTTGACCTGCACACCAACCGGCATGTTCGAGCGAGGCATTTGTGCCTGATTGAGCAAAAACTCAGCAAAAGGCTCAAGACCCTTCTCACGAGCAATCTGAGCTCGGGTACGACGCTTAGGACGGAAAGGCAAATAGATATCCTCAAGTTCAGTAGCATTCCAGCACGACTCGACACGTTTACGCAACTCGTCGGTCAGTTTACCCTGTTCATCAATTGTGGTGAGAATAGTTTGCTTACGCTTTTCAACCTCAAGCAATTTGGCATGCTGTTCACCGATATTAGCAATCTGCACTTCGTCTAAACCGCCAGTTGCCTCCTTACGATAGCGCGAAATGAAGGGTATCGTACAGCCATCGTTCAACAAATCGAGCGTTGCCTGTACCTGTTTTACCGGGATATTAAGTTCTTTGCTAATTAAGTCTGTAAAAATATTCATGATAGGTTGTAAGGTGTTATCACTAGTGTCCACTAAAAATTTGGACACTATTAAAAGTTAAACAAATTTGGT
>JAUNCV010000173.1 GCA_030526445.1 Bacteroidales bacterium
GACCCTCCGAGAAGATATAGCAATGTTCACAACGCTGGTCGCAACTATCGGTTATATGCCATTGAAAAGCGAAATATTCCATTCTATTATAAAATATTATGATTTATTTTGTTCGAAAGATTTTCCATTTTTGAATAGGATGCCGGGCCACAAAGTAGCCCGACATCTTTTTTTTGACAGCAACAAGTGATTACTTGTCACCAGCACCACAAGCCGAACCGCAAGCAGCTGGCTTTGGCTCTGGCTTAGCCTCAGCATCACCTGCACCACATGCCGAGCCACATGCTGCTGGCTTTGGCTCTGGCTTAGCATCGCCTGCACCGCAAGCTGAACCACAAGCACCACTTGGAGTCTCATTCTCGGTTGCAACGCAGAGGTAGCTCTGAGCGCTGCGCTTTGCAGAATAAATTCCGCAATCAGAAGTTCTAACCATATTAATATATTTTAAAAATGAATATTAGAAAGGAGAACTAAGAATGGGAAAACCGCCCTTGTTCATCCTTTTGCCGCCGTAAAGAAAGGCTAAATGTTTCTATTGCACAAGAAGTTATATTTTCTGCCCATAGTAACCTTTTTCTCACTTTTGTAGGAAATCAGCACTTTGGCGAAATGTTAAAAATTATTATTTTTTTTATACAATCCAACTATCATCTAATTATATTCACTAACTTTGCATCCGATATTAACTATACAAAAGTAAGCGATGAGAAAAAAAGAGGAATTAAACTCGATCATAGAGATCTGCCCTGTACGTAATGTAATAGCTCGTTTCGGTAATAAATGGGCGCTGTTGGTTGTATTGGTAATTAGTGAACATGAGGTGGTACGATTCAATGAACTTTGCCGCCTGATACCTGATGTTTCTTCACGCGTGCTGTCGGGCACCTTGAAAACACTTGAGGCCGATGGACTGCTTTCGCGCACAGTTTATCCGACAGTTCCGCCTAAGGTGGAATACCAACTGACTGAGACAGGCCGTTCGCTGGTGCCTCTGATTGCCCAGCTTACCGAGTGGGCTCAGACCAACATGAAAAAGATTGTTGAGCACCGTAAAGAATTTGAGGCGCAAGAAGAGGCGTAACAGCAGATGATTATCTGGAATCCGTGGCATGGGTGCCATAAAGTGAGCGAAGGGTGCCAGCATTGTTACATGTATTTCCTTGACAGCAAACGCGGCATTGACACTTCGCACGTATTTCGTACGGAGGGTTTCAACATGCCCATACAGAGGCGACGCGATGGCAGTTTTAAGATTCCTTCAGGCTCTACGCTTTACGTGGGCCTATCGACCGATTTCTTTGTAGAAGAGGCCGATGAGTGGCGCTACGAAGCCTGGCGCATCATCCGTCAGCGCCCGGATGTCTTCTTCCGCCTGCTCACCAAGCGGCCCGAGCGCTTTGCCAACTGTCTGCCCGATGATTGGCGCGAAGGCTATGACAACGTGATGCTGAGCGTTACGACCGAAAACCAGACACGTGCCGATGAGCGCCTCCCTATCCTACTGGGTACCCCAGCCAAGCATCGAGGGTTCATGGCCGCACCTTATATTGGTCCAGTCGATGCCGAACAGTATCTGGCCACTGGCATGATTGAAGAGGTGCTTTGTGGTGGCGAGAACTACGATGGTGCCCGCCCATGCCATTACGAATGGGTGAAGCTCTTGAGCGACCAATGCCGACGCTATGACGTGACCTTCGACTTCATTGAAACCGGCACCGTATTCGTCAAGGATGGCAAGACCTATCGCATTCCCGACAAACGCACCCAGAGCCAGCAGGCATTCCGTTCGGGGCTTAGTTATCAAGGCAAACAGGTTCCACGAAATCTGCGGAGGCCCGAAGGCTCCCTCTTCGATGCAGAGATCATTGCTCCCGAGCCCTACTTCGAAGAACAATGCAACACTTGCGGCAGCCGCATGACCTGCAACGGATGCAGCCGATGTGGAGCATGCAAAAAAGTTCGGTAACGGATTTGCAAACGGCGTGGCCAATTTTACTATTTAGAATATCACTCTTAAAACATACTAAACATGACATATTTTATGCATAAACCATTATCATACGCACTTTTAAGCACAACTATTCTCTTAGCAGGAACAGCCTGCAACTCTTCGAACAAAACAAACACAGAGGCCGAAGAGGGCGCCTTCTATACAGGCCAGTACACCAACCATTTCAGCCAAGTGTTAGGTGTGAGCCAGCAACAAGTAGATGCTCGTATGGACTCACTCTGGCAGCATTTCTTCACTCCGGGAGACTTCTCTCGTTTTGCCGATGCCGACCAGAGTACGGTTTACTACGAGGTGAATGACTCTATGGCGTTCGTCTATGATGTGGGCAGCGATGATGTGCGCACCGAGGGCATGTCGTATGGCATGATGATTTGTTTGCAACTTGATAAACCTCAACAGTTTGACAAACTCTGGCGCTGGGCCAAGACCTATATGCGCTATCCCGAATCGTCGGCCTGGAGCGGCTATTTCTGCTGGCAATGCAAGGCCGACGGCACACCCTTCGGACACTCGAATGCAAGCGATGGTGAGGTCTATTTCGCTACCGCACTCTTTATGGCTGCACATCGATGGAACAATCCTCAGTATGAGGCTGATGCATTGGATATTCTACGCAAAACTATGACTAAGCCCTGCACCGAGGGTGTATGGAACCTCTACGATTCAGCCACCCATGTCATTACCTTCGTGCCTACCGACGATGCACATCTCTACACCGACCCATCGTACCAGTTGCCAGCCTTCACCGAGTTGTGGTCGCGTTGGGATGAAGAGCGTGCCGACTTCTGGAAAGAGGCCTCGGTGGCAGCACGTCGCCAGCTTCGCATCGCCTCACACCCAGTTACCGGACTTTATCCAGACTACAGCACCTATGAGGGCGAGCCCTTCCGCGGCCCCTTCTGTGGCTACGATTCGCGTCGTTTTCAGTATGATGCCATCCGCTGTCCGATGAATGTAGGCATGGACTACTATCTATTCGGAGCCGACCGTGAGGCACAGAGCGAGACCATGCAGCGACTGCTCACTTTCTTCAAGAACGAGGGCTTCGAACATGGCCAGTTTGAGGTGGATGGTACCAATCCGACGGGTAACTACACCATCGGCATGACCGGTGCCAATGCAGTGGGCGCGCTTGCCTTGCAGGACGAAGAAATGAAGCGTCAATACCTGCAGATGCTTTGGGATGCCCGTCCACCCAAAGGCCAGTGGCGATATTACGAAGGCATGGTCTATATGCTTTCGATGCTTCACGTTTCAGGTAATTTCCGTATCTATTAAGAAGATAAGATGCAAACCAACTATCAAGAAATACTCGAAAACATAGTAATCGAGATGCAACCCTTTGCCAAAGAGGGCAAACAGGCCGATTATATTCCAGCATTGGCCAAGGTGGACCCCGACAAATTGGGCATCTGCCTCACAACAGTTTCGGGCGAAACCTACAAGATTGGAGATGCTGACGAGAAGTTTTCGATACAAAGCATCTCAAAAGTGTTTTCGCTTGCCATCGCCCTAAGCTTAGAGGGTAAAGAACTTTGGAAGCGAGTGGGTAAAGAACCCTCTGGATCGGCATTCAACTCATTGGTTCAGTTGGAGTATGAGCATGGTATTCCGCGCAATCCGTTCATCAATGCAGGCGCTATTGTTGTGGCCGATGTTCTGCTCACCCATCTTAAAGACCCTAAGAGTTTCTTCCTTCAGTTTGTGCGAAGCCTCTGCGATAATCAGAGCATTGACTACTCTCCGGAAGTAGCCGAATCGGAATTGGCATGCGGATATCTGAACGCCTCGATAGCCTATCTGCTCAAGTATCACGGCAACCTGCAGAACGAAGTGAAAGATGTGCTTGAGTTCTATAGCTTGATGTGCAGTATGATGATGAGTTGTACAGACCTGTCACGAGCCTTCCTTGCTTTTGCAGAAAGTAACAAACCCTTCTGCCACGGTGGTGTGGAACTTACGCCATCGCGCGTAAAACGCATCAACGCTATCATGCAGACATGTGGTTTCTATGACGAAGCAGGCGAATTCAGTTTTCTGGTTGGTCTGCCCGGCAAAAGCGGTGTAGGTGGCGGCATTGTGGCTATTTATCCGTCAAAATACGCTATTGCCACTTGGAGTCCGCGCCTAAATAATAAAGGAAACTCAATCATGGGTATGAAAATCTTGGAAGAATTTACGACGCAAACAAGTGAGTCAATATTCTAATATTACTTCAATAAATACAGAAAAGATTATGGATAATC